>DATFRX010000076.1:0-15110 GCA_035262905.1 Nocardioidaceae bacterium | reverse complement strand
GCGTAGGCGTCGACGACGAAGGGGCCCTCGGCCTTCCGGTTGGCGCGGCGGACCAGCGTCATCGCCTCGGCGGCCGCGGTGCCCTCGTCGAGCAGCGAGGCGTTGGCGGTCGGCAGGCCGGTCAGGTCGGCGACCATGGTCTGGAAGTTCAGCAGCGCCTCGAGCCGGCCCTGCGAGATCTCCGGCTGGTAGGGCGTGTACGCGGTGTACCACCGAGGGTCCTCGAGGACGTTGCGCCGGATCACCGACGGCGTCGCGGTCGGGTGGTAGCCCATGCCGATCATCGCGATGCCGGGGTGGTTGCGGGCCGCGAGCCGACGCAGCTGGGCGATCGCCTCGGGCTCGGACACCGGTGGTGGCAGCGACAGCGCGGCCCCGCTCCGGATCGTGCCGGGGACCACGGCCGCCATCAGTTCGTCAAGGCTGGCATAGCCCAAGGCGTCCAGCATGGTCTGCCGCTCCCCCGGCCCGGGGCCGATGTGTCGGGTCGCGAACGGGGCGGCGGCGTCGAGGTCGTGCAGGCTGGGCGTGTCGCTCATGCCGAGGGCTCCTGGGTCAAGCGGATGCGGATACCGCTCCCCCTCTGTCACGCTCGTCCGGCGGGCGCTTCAGAGTGCCTCAGTCACGTGGTCCCATGGGCCTGAGAGGTTCTGGGGAGATTTGCACCTTCGGCGCTGCCCGGCCCCAACTGCCCGGCCGAAGCAGACTCTCCCACGTGCCTTCAACAGCGCTGTCAACGTACCACTATGTGGGAGTAGGCCCAGCGCGGCACACCCACCCGCCGATCATCGGTCACTCGTGGCGCGGTGATAAGCCACTCGTGGTGTGGTCATCGGTCAGTTGTGGCGCGGCCGGACACCACAAGTGGCTGACAAGCACGCCACGAGTGGCGGATGAACGCGCCACGAGTGGCTGATGATCGAGAGGGGGCTAGCCGACGTCGCGGGCGCGGCGACGGGCGGCGAGCTCGTCGTCGGGGTGGTCGGTCTCGGGTACGTCGGCGCGTTCGCTGGGAAGCTCGGCGAGAGAGCCCTCGATCTCGCGCCAGACACCGCCGATGGCGATGCCGAAGACGCCCTGTCCGCCCTGCAGCAGGTCGATGACCTCGCCGGCCGAGCGGCACTCGTAGACGCTCGCACCGTCGCTCATCAAGGTGACCTGGGTCAGGTCGTCGGTGCCACGCTCGCGCAGGTGCGAGATCGCGGTCCGGATCTGCTGCAGCGAGACGCCGGCGTCGAGCAGGCTCTTGATGATCTTGAGCAGCAGCACGTCACGGAAGGAGTAGAGCCGCTGGGTGCCGGAGCCGCTGGCGCCACGCACACTGGGCTCGACCAGACCCGTTCGGGCCCAGTAGTCGAGCTGCCGGTAGGTCACGCCAGCCGCGGCACAGGCGGTCGGGCCGCGGAATCCCACGTCCTCGGGCATCGGAGCCAGGTCGTCGGAGAACAGCAGCCCCTGCTCGGCCGCGTTGGCGGCAGCCTTCGCCGTGTCCTCCGCCGGGGCGGAATCGACGTCCGCGCCAGTGTCGCGAGTGCCCGTCACGGGTGCCCTCCCAAGGGTGGGTGAGTCGTCGCCGGACGAGTTACAGCGGCGACATTCCTTGCTCACCGTACGTCCGGGTCAGACGGCGGTCAACGACCGACCCGGCGGGTCGTACAACCTCAACTGGAGGTTGAGAGTCGAAGGCTCAGCGCTCGTGCTCGAAGTCCTCGGGCTTGATCTGATCGAGGAATTCCCGGAACTTCTCGACCTCGGCCTCGTCCTCGTCGGCCACCTGCACCCCGGACTCGCCGAGGACGTCGGGACTGCAGACGATCCTGCTTCCAGTACGCAAGGCCAACGCGATCGAGTCCGACGGACGGGCGTCGACCTCGACACCCGACGCGAACACCAGACGGGCGAAGAACACCCCGTCCTTGACGTCGGTGATGCGGACCTCGGAGAGCTCCTCACCGAATGACGTGACCAGATCGCGCATCAGGTCGTGCGTGAGCGGACGTGGCGGGACCACGCCCTGCTGTGCGAAGGCGATCGCCGTGGCTTCGACGGCCCCGATCCAAATCGGCAGATAACGGGTGCCCTCCACCTCGCGCAGCAACACCAACGGCTGGTTGGTGGGCATCTCGACTCGGACGCCTACTACATCGAGCTCATGCACGCCATCCACCGTACTCCGGACCGCCGCCGATGCGCAGGGGGCGGGGCCAGCCGATGGGATTCGGCTCAGCGGCGCAAGGCGTTCTTGACGAGCATGGCGTGCAGCCGCATTGTCAGCGCCGCCAGCTCGCGTACGGTCTCATCCGCACGGGCCTCGGCGGTCGCGTCACGCTGCCTCAGCATGGGCGCGACGACCTGCTCCACAAGGCCGACCTCGCGATCGGCGGCGGTCTTGAAGGCCCGCAGATGCCGCGGCTCGAGGCCGAAGCCGGCGAGCTCGCCGACGGTCTTCGCGACGACGAGCGCGATGCCGTCGTAGGCGCCCTTGGACCCCTGGCGCTGGATCAACCCGAAGCGCTCGATCTGGTCGAGCAGGTCGCCGTCGATGCCGGCCGCCTCGAGCAACTCGGCCCGTGACAGCCGCATCGATCGGCTCTCCTGGACGAACGTCTCAGGCGCCGGGTAGCCGTCGTCGGCCAGCACGATCCGGGGCGGCATCGGCTTCACGTCGTCATCGAGCGGTGCGAGTCCCTGGTCCATCGCCGACAGCTCTTCGCGGATCCGCTTCAGCGGGTAGTAGCTGTCGCGCTGGCGGGTGAGGACATAGCGCAGTCGCTCCACGTCGGTGTGGGAGAACTTGCGATAGCCCGACGGCGTACGCGCGGGTTCGACGAGTCCCTCCGACTCGAGGTAGCGAATCTTGGAGATCGTGACGTCGGGAAAGTCGGACCTGAGAAGGCCGAGCACCTCGCCGATGCTCATCCGCGCATGGTGGGGCGCGGCTGAGGTCACTGCGCGGCTCCTCCTGTGCCGGCCTGGCTCGGGTAGTAGACCAGGCGGTACTTGCCGATCTGCACCTCGTCGCCACCGGCGAGCACGACCTCGTCGACTCGGTCGCGGTTGACGTAGGTGCCGTTGAGGCTGCCGACGTCGGAGACGACGTAGCCCTCAGGAGTACGACGGAACGCGGCATGCCGACGCGACACGGTGACGTCGTCGAGGAAGATGTCGCTGTCGGGATGGCGACCGGCCGACACGGTGTCGGTGTCGAGCAGGAACCGCGACCCGGCGCTCGGTCCCCGCTGCACGACGAGCAGGGCGCTGCCCGGCGGCAGCGCGTCGAGGGCGGCGGCGTCCTGGGCGCTCAGCTCGGTGGTCTCGACGTCGCCGTCGAAGGTGGGGGTCAGCGAGATCGTCGAGGTGGTTTCGGACTCGGATTCGGGCGCGACCAACCGGTGCCCGCACTGCGCGCAGAACTTGGCAGAACTCGGGTTCTCATGTCCGCACTCAGTGCAGAACGGCATCACGACCTCCTCGACAGCCCAATTGCTGCCACCACCCTACGTGCCTGAATACGCCGACAACGGGAGAGCCTCAAGCGAAAGTCAAGGTTGATGGTTGGGAGCAACTTACGGGGGTCACGAGGGCACGGTCAACACGGGTTATCCCGCGTCATTCCCCGACGTGCGCGCGGTAGCCGTCGGCGTCGAGCAGGTCGTCCGCCGCGGACGAATCCGCGACCGTGATCCGCACCAGCCAGCCGGCTCCGTAGGGATCGGAGTTGACCACTTCCGGGGCGTCGTCGAGCGCCGGGTTGGACTCGGCGATCGTGCCGGAGACCGGGGCGAAGATGTCGCTGACCGACTTGGTCGACTCGAGCTCTCCGATGCTGGTTCCGGCCTCGACCTCGGTGCCGGCCTCGGGCAGCGAGACGTACACGATGTCGCCCAACTGCTCCTGTGCGTAGTCGGTGATGCCGACCTCCACGGTGTCGTCGGCCAGCCGGATCCACTCGTGCTCGGTGGTGTACTTCAGGTCCTCTGGATACACGCGTCGCTCCTTTGGGGAGTCAGTCGGCCGGCTGAGCGTACTGGGGCTCGCGCCGCACCGCCAGCGAGGTCACGTTGACCGTCTCTCGCTCGTTGACGTCGACGCTGCCGCCGAGCGACTCGACGATCTCGGTCACGCCGCCGGGAAACTCCACAGCCTCGCTCAGCGTGTGTGGGTGGCCGATCACGTCGATGTTGAACGGTGGCTTGACGACGGTGCCGTCGACGCTGATGCCGTCCGGATCGTCGGCGAGGTAGGTCTGGGCGACGACGCGGGCGGTGTCGTTGATCTCGATCGCCTCAGCGCCGGCGTCGCGTAGCTCCTCGATCACATTGAGCAGGGTCGACGCTCCCACTTGGCTGGCCGGGTCGTCGATCCGGATCTCGATCCCGGGTCCGGTCGCACCGACGGTGCCGGACAGGATCGCCAGCGTGTTGGCCTCGTCGCGAGCGTCCTGGAGCGCGACCTGAGTACGGGTGCTGCTGTTCTCGAGCTCGCGCTTCTTGCTCTGGAGGTCTTGCAGCTGGGTCTCGGCCCGATCCCGCGCGGCGTCGAGCGAGTCGAGCAGCTGGATCAGGTCACCCCGCCGAGCGCCGGCGAAGTCACCGGAATCCGAGACGGTACGGCCCTGCACGACGACGCCGAAGGCCAGCACGCCCAGCAGGATCGCCACCGGGATCTGGGCGCGTCCAGGTCGGGCGGTGAGCACCTGCAGCACCTTGCGCCGGGCGTCCGGCCGCGCCGCGTCATCAGATGTGGCAGCGGCGGCCTCGGGCTCGGCCTCGGCATCGTCGGCTGCAGGCTCAGTCTCGTCGGTCGGCTCGGACTCGGACTCGGACTCGGACGTCTCGGGCTCGTCGTGCTCGGTGGACTCCGTGTCGTCATCGGCGGCTGGCTCGTCGTCGGCGACCGATGCGGGGTCCGGCTCCGCGTCGGCGGGCTCCGCGTCGGCGGGCTCCGGTCCGGTCTCTGCGGACTCGGCCTCAGGCGCCTCGTCGTCGCCGGCGTCGGATTCGGAACCGTCGGCGTCCGCGGACTCAGCCGTCATCGACTCCAGCTCGGCCGCTTCGTCCTCAGTCGACTCCGGCTCGGTCGATTCCGGCTTGCTTGACTCGGGCTCGGCCGCTTCGTCCTCGACGGCCTCGGGCTCGATCGACTCCGGCTCGACGGCGTCGGCCTCGCGGGTCTCGTTCGGGTCAGGCATGGAAGATGTGCCTTCGAATCGCGGCCACGTTCGAGAAGATCCGGATGCCCAGGACGACGACCACGCCGGTCGACAGCTGGGCACCGACGCCGAGCTTGTCGCCGAGGTAGACGATCAGCGCGGCGATGATCACGTTGGACAGGAACGACACGACGAAGACCTTGTCGTCGAAGATGTCGTCCAGGTAGGCCCGCAGCGCGCCGAACGTGGCGTCGAGCGCGGCGACCACCGCGATCGGCAGATAGGGCTCCATCGAGTCCGGAACCTCCGGCTCGAGAATCAGCCCGGCGGCCACGCCGATGACGAGGCCGAAGATCGCGATCATGGCAGCTCACCCAGTTGTTCGGCGTACTGCGTATCGAGTCGCTCGGACGGCACGGCTGGAAGCGTCAGCTCGTCCACCGTGTCCATGTCGAACTGGATCCCATAGTTGGTCTCCAAGTCGAACCATGCTTGTCCCCCTGGGGTCTCCGCGAAGGCAGCCTCCAGTGTGTCAGGGTCCCCGATCGCGGTCACCACGTACGGCGGGATCAGCGAGTTGTAGTTGACCGTGATGGCCCGGCCGGCGGTACGGATCGCCGACAGCGAGCCGAGCCGGTTGCCGTTGATCGAGATCGCCTCGGCGCCGGCCTGCCAGAGTCCGTTGACCATCACCTGGAGGTCGACGTCGAGGATCGTGCCGCCGGCGCCAGCCTCGGCATCGCCACCCGCCTCGTCGTCGGCGACGATCCGAAGACCCGGACCCGTCGCTGCGACAGCGCCGGTGAGCAGCCGCGACTGGTTGAGGGTGTCGAGCAACTCCTCCCCCTTGCCGCCGAGCTGCTCGGCGCTGCTCTGCAGGGTCCCGACCTCGGTCTGGAGCCGGTCGCTACGGTCGGCGAGCCGGCTGACGTCGGACTCGCGCTCGTGGATCTGGCGGACCAGGGAGGACCGCTCCTGGGCGTCGACCGGACTGGCCGACCGGGTCTGCAGGGCGGTGACGGCGATCAGCACGCCGAGCGCCACCAGCGCCACCGCGGCGAGCACCTTCGGTCGCCGACGCGAGCCCTGCCCCTGCGCGGCGCGTCGGGCCGCGACCCTCCCGTAGTCCTCGTCGAGGGAGGTGGCCGACACCTGCTCCAGGAGCTCCCAGGACGACGTCGTACGACGGTCAGCGAGCGAGCGCTTGTCGAAGGGTGGCCGGGCGATCACGACGTCACCTCTTCACGGTCGACCCGCGGCGTGGTGGCCAGCAGGACGCGGACCTGCCAGGCGTAGAGCAGACCGGCCCACCAGTACAGCGCCGTGCCCCAGATCGCGAAGGCCCATCCGAAGACGTACGCGAGATCTGCGATCGCGCCGGTGCCGTCGCCGAGCAGGAGCAGTGGGAAGGCGTACAGCAGGCAGAACGTCGCGCTCTTGCCGAGGAAGTGGACCGGCAGCGCGCTGTATCCCCGGGTACGCAGCAACGGCACCAGGCACAGCAGGAGGACGTCGCGCAGCGGAAGTGCGATCGCCAGCCAGAGCGGAATGATGTCGCGGATGACGAAGGCCACGACGACAGCGAGGATGTAGAGCCGGTCGGCGATCGGATCGAGGAGCTGTCCGAGCCGGGTCGCCTGGTTGAATCGCCGGGCGAGCTTGCCGTCGAGGTAGTCCGAGATCCCGGCGAACGCGAGGACGAGCAGGGCCAGCCCGTCAGACTCGGGGCCGAGCACGAAGTAGAGAAACACCGGGATGCCGCACAGCCGCAGCATGCTGAGCAGATTGGGGATCGTCCAGACGCGGTCCGATAGCACCACGTCGGCATCGCCGGCCACGCCCAAGCCTCCTCGATTGCGGATTCGCCCACCCACTCCGGGCGCGATGATCGTCCGAAGATGTCCTGGCTGACCAGCACAGGTTACCGGTCGTGACCGAGTCGTCGCTGGCCCACCTCGGGTGTCGTCCGACGAGGTCAGGACGTGGCACGTTCCGCGGCAGCGGAGGCTACGAGACCCACGCCTTCGCGTCGTCGAGCTCGTCCAGCTCGAAGGTCTTCACCCGGCCCGGCATCAACCGGGCGAGCGTCTTGACCGTCTTCTCGATCCAGCCGGACTCGGAGACGAGGGCGACCTTCTTCCAGGCCCGGGGGTTCATCCCCCACAGCTTGGTGTCCGCCCACATGCCGCTCGCCGTGTACGACTTGAACTGTGGCCCGAGCAGATAGAGCAGCCGTACGTTCTTGCGCTCGAGCGCGTCGCTGATGGCCGGCACGAGTACGTTGCGGTAGTCGTCGCCGGTGACCCTGCCGACGGCTTCGACTCCCACGGTTCCGGCCGGCATGTCGTCGATGAGCCTGATCATGTCGTTCTCCTGAGTTTCAGTCTCCGACCGGGCTGGCCGACTCCGACGCGGTGTCTTCGAGCTCGCCCTCGGTCTCCGAAGGGGGTCGGTCTCCGGGATGCAGCAGGGCGACCAGGAACGCGAGGACCATCGCGACCGCCATGCCGATGATGACCACTTGTACAGCCTCCGCGAAGTCGTGCGTGACCGCCTTCTCGACCCCGTCGCGGATCGACGACGGGATGTTGCCCGCGCTTTCCTTGTTGCCCGTGGCGGCATTGTGCGCGGCTGAGTCCGCCGTGTCGTGCGGCACGCCGAGGGCCTCCAGCGACGACGTGAACTTGTGGACGAAAACGTGCGTGAGGATGGTGCCGAGGATGGCGAAACCGAGCGACGAGCCGTAGTTGCGGACCGTCTGGTTGATGCCCGTTACCTCGCCGTAGGACGCGTCCTCCGCGCGGCTCACGGCGTCGGTGCTCACCGGTCCCAACAGGAAGCCGATGCCGGCGCCGGCCAGCAGCAGTGGGTACTGCTGGCGGTGCTGCTCCAGGTCGGTCACCTGGGTCGCCCACCACACGAACCCCGCCGCGCCGACCAGACACCCGAGCAGGACCGTCAGCTTCGCGCCGCGCGCGTCGTAGATGCGTCCGCCGAGCTGAGCGGCCAGCAGCAGGCCGAGGAAGAAGAACAGCAGCAGCACGCTGGTCCCACCGGCGTCCAGGCCGAGCGAGACGTTGGCGTAGATGCTGAGGAAGTACGACACCGGGACGAAGCCGATCATCGCCAGGAACAGCACCACCGAGTCGATCCGGAACGCCTTGGAGCCGAAGATCCCCAGCTTGATCAACGGCTCGTCGATGCGCCGATCGAACATGACGAAGGCGACCAGCAACAGTGCACCGGCGACCAGGCAGGCCCAGGTCCAGACGCTTTCCCAGCCCCACACGGCCGACTGGGTGAACCCGATGACGCTGACCGCCATGCCGGACGCCACCAGAACGGCGCCGATCCAGTCGATGCGCTGTTGCTCTCGCCGGTCCTCGAAGTCGGCGAGGAGCGTGCAGACCACCGCGGCGATCGCGACCGGGATGTTGATGTAGAAGATCGCCCGCCAGGACCACTCGAGCAGGTAGTCGCCGAGGATCGGGCCGACGGCGGTGAAGGCGCCGGTAATCCCGAAGAACATCGCCATGGCGCGACCACGGCGATCGCTGGGCGTCGAGCTGTAGACGATGGCGATGGCGGCCGGGAGCAGCAGTGCGGCGAACACGCCCTGACCGACCCGAGCCACGATCATCCAGGTCTCGGCGTTGCTGTTGTCCGGGGTGGCGCCACACAGCGCCGAGCAGATCGCGAAGCCGATGACACCGACGAGCACCATCTTCCGGCGGCCCCACACGTCGGCGATCCGGCCGCCGAGCGCGAACGTCGCCGCCAGCGCGACCAGGTATGCGTTGATGACCCACTGTCCCTGGGTCGCGGTCAGGTTCAGATCGTCCTGCAGCTCCGGCGACGCGATCGCGACGATGGTCTGGTCGATGAACGACATCGACACGGCCAGCACCATCGCGACCATGACCAGCCGGTTCGTCCGGCCGCCGCCACCGGACGCCTCCGCAGCCGGCTCGGCTTTGTGCCGGAATCCCCTCGCCATGGCGGTCCTCCCCGTACGCGGTCGCGGCGCCCACCTCGCCGGGCGCCGATACTCCCCTCGACTCCAACATGGGAGCCGGGTACAGGCTTCGCCCGAAAAGGGTGATTGCCGCAGGTCAAAGCCGAGATGCGCTCGGCATCCATCGCGGCTGCGCCGGCCGATCGGCCGGACGGGTTGCCTGAGCGGAAGACATCCGCTTGAATATAAGTCTCTACTTATAGATAGGAGTGGACATGCCCCTCGACCCCGTGGCCACGGCGGGTCTGGCGACCCGTGAGGTCCGCAGCGGCTCCCGCGACGGCGCACCGACCCGGATCGCCATCGCCCGCCGGACGTACCCCACCGACCAGGCCGACCTCTGGGACGCGGTGACCAACGCCGACCGGATCCCGCGCTGGTTCCTGCCGATCAGCGGCGACCTCCGGGTCTCGGGCCGCTATCAGCTCGAGGGCAACGCCGGTGGCGTCATCGAGCGCTGCGAGGAGCCCGAGTCGTTCGCGGTCACGTGGGAGTACGGCGACATGCTGTCGTGGCTCGAGGTCACGCTCACCCCGGAGGGCGACCGCACCACCCGTCTCGAGTTGGCCCACGAGGCGCAGGTCGACCCCGCGATGTGGCAACAGTTCGGCCCGGGCGCCGTCGGAGTCGGCTGGGATCTCGGCCTGCTCGGACTCGGCATGCACCTCGAGAGCGGCGAGGCGGTCGACCCGGAGCTGGCAGTCACCTTCCCGGTCTCACCCGAGGGTATCGAGTTCGTCCGGACGGCGGCCGCGGGCTGGGCCGAGGCAGCGGTCAAGGACGGCGACGAGTCCGACGCGGCGCACGAGGCCGCCGAGCGCACCGTGACCTTCTATACCGTGCCGCCCGAGGAAGCGCCCGGAGACTGAGTGGACAAGGTCTTCGAGGCGCTCGGCGATCCGGTCCGCCGGGTCGTCCTGGAGTTGCTGTCCGGAGGTGAACAGCCGGCCGGCGAGATCGTCGCGGTGTTGCAGCACCGGGCGCCGATCTCGCAGCCGGCCGTCTCGCAGCATCTCAAGGTGCTCCGCGAGGCTGGTCTGGTCCGGGTCCGCGCCGAGGGCACCCGCCGTGTCTACGCCCTGGACCCGGCCGGAGTCGAAGCCGCCCGGGCGTGGCTCACCCGGCTCGCCGACCCGCTCGAGCCGTTCGAGCAGCCGCTCGACGCACTGGCGACCGAGGTGGCTCGCGGCCGCCGGTCCCGTCCCAGCGGTGCGGACAAGGCCGCTCCAGAGTCGGATGCGCCGGACAGCCGCCCCGCGTGAGCGGGCTCAGCTGCCGAGCGTCGCCACCATGACGGCCTTGATCGTGTGCACCCGGTTCTCGGCCTGGTCGAAGACGATCGAGCGCTCGGACTCGAAGACCTCGTCGGTGACCTCCAGACCGTCGAGGCCGTACTTCTCGTAGATCCCCTCGCCGACCTTGGTCTCCCGGTTGTGGAAGGCCGGCAGGCAGTGCAGGAACTTGACCTGCGGGTTGCCGGTGCGCCGTACCACATCGGCGTTGACCTGGTACGGCTTGAGCAGGTTGATCCGCTCCTCTCACACGCTGTCCGGCTCCCCCATCGACACCCACACGTCGGTGTAGAGGTAATCCACGTCCTTGACGCCCTCGTCGACGTCGGCGGTGAGGGTCAGCCGGGCGCCGGTGTCCTCGGCGATCTCCCGACAGGCCTTGGTCAGCGCCTCGTCCGGCCACAGATGCTCCGGTGCGCACAGCCGGACGTCCATGCCGAGCTTGCAGCCGCCGACCATCAGGGAGTTGCCCATGTTGTTGCGGGCGTCGCCCAGATAGCAGAAGGCGATGTCGGTCAGGTGCTTGTCGCTGTGCTCGGTCATCGTGAGCACGTCGGCGAGGATCTGGGTCGGGTGGAACTCGTCGGTCAGCCCGTTCCAGACCGGCACGCCGGAGTACTTGGCGAGGATCTCGACCGACTCCTGGGCGAAGCCGCGGTACTCGATGCCGTCGAAGGTCCGGCCGAGCACGCGGGCGGTGTCCTTCATCGACTCCTTGTGCCCGATCTGCGACCCGGTCGGCTCGAGGTACGTCACATGCGCGCCCTGGTCCTTGGCGGCGACCTCGAACGCCGTCCGGGTGCGGGTTGAGGTCTTCTCGAAGATCAGCGCGATGTTCTTGCCGGCCATGCGTGGCTGCTCGTAACCGCCGTACTTGGCCGCCTTGAGGTCGGCCGACAGCCGCAGCAGGAAGCGCAGCTCGTCAGGCGTGAAGTCGAGCTCCTTGAGGAAGCTGCGGTTGCGAAGGTTATAGGGCATGGTGCGTTCCTATCTCGATCTACGCGGGCCGACGGCGTACCCAAGCAGGCCGAGCACGTAGGTCCGCTTGCGACCGAACAGATCGCCCACCTTACTGCCGATCAGGATGAACGCGGCCGACACCACCGCCTCGAGCGCGATGGCGGACCGCACGCCGCTGACCATGGCGTCCAGATCGTTCACGACCGCAGAGATCGACACGTTCATCAGCGAGGGGTCGACGACCACCACGAACATGGCCATCGGCCAGCTGAATCCCAGGCACGGGGTGCCGGCCGACGAACTGCCTTCGACGGGCGTGGACGCTTGCTCGGTCACGCGACCTCCTCCGCCACCTGCTCGTCCATCAGGAGTCGCCGCGTAGCTGCGTGATGAGTTCACGGGCGACCGCGCCGATACCAGCGTCGATGGCCGTCGGATCGACACGTGAGCGCGGGTCGTGCCGCGTGAAGACCGCGACCGCGTACGCCGTGCCGTCGGAGTAGGCGACGACACCGGCCTCGTTGCGTACCACTCCCATGAGCCCGCCGCTCTTCGCCGCCACCGAGACGTCCGGACCGAATCCGGACGCGATCCGGTGCCGGGTCAACTGCTGGCCCAGGTACTTCCGAACCGCCACACACGCGCTCACCGGCCCGGCCACGTCCTGCCAGATCGCCTGCAACAGCGAGACCGTCTCGAACGCCGTCGTTCGGGTTCCACGCTCAGGGTCGAGGGCGGCGGTATCGGCGAGGCGTACTCGCAGCTCCTGATCCGTCGGCGGCCCGTCCCGGTCGGGCTCGTGCCGGATCATCGTCCGGTAGTCGGCGAAGCCGGCCTCGGCCGCCATGTCGTCGAGCATCGTCTGCAGGTCGGCGGCGACCCGGGTCTGATGCATGCCGAGCTGCTCAGTCGTGTGATTCACCCGGTCGAGCCCGATCACCGAGATGAGCTCGTCGGTCGCGACGTTGTCGCTGATCGTGAGCATCAGCGGCACCAGGTCGCGCACCGATACGCATACATCGTCCCGAAGCAACGACAGGCCCACCGGACCTGGCGTACGACGATCTGCACGGAGCGTCCGGATATCCGTACCGTCGATCGAGCCGTCCGCAATAGCGCGCTCGACAGCGAGCGCGACTTGGATCTTCATCACCGACGCGGGTGTGGCCAGGTCGTGCTCGGCCCAGCCGATCCCTGCTCCCCCGGCCACCGGTGCCGCGTAGGCCATGCCCGTAACGCCGAGTTCGTCGAACAGGTCCGCCACCGGCACGCCCGCACCATAGTTGACGCAGAGCCGCCTTCGGACCGAGAGTCCTGCCATGACCAGCATCGACCGCGAGCGCCTCGCCAAGCTCATCGAACGCGAACGGGCCACCTACGCCGCCGATCATCCGACCTCGAAGCGGTTGTACGACGGAGCGGAGCATCTGTTCGGCCGGGTGCCCATGACCTGGATGGGCATGTGGAGCGGCGGCTTCCCGATCTACATGCGCAAGGCGAAGGGCAATCGGGTCACCGACGTGGACGGCCGCGAGTACGTCGACTTCGCGCTCGGCGACACCGGTGCCATGGCCGGACACAGTCCGGACGCGACGGTGGCGGCGGTACGGGAGCGGATCGAGGTCGAGGGCGGGATCACCACGATGCTCCCGACGGCCGACGCCGACTGGGTGGGCGCGGAGCTGCACCGCCGGTTCGGCCCGCCCCTGTGGTCGTTCACCCTGACCGCGACAGACGCGAACCGGTGGGCGATCCGGCTGGCCAGGTTGGCGACCGGCCGGAGCAAGATCCTGACCTTCGCCTACTGCTACCACGGGTCGGTCGACGAGGCGTTCGCCGTCCCAGGTCCGGACGGCGAGGCGGTCGCCCGCTCCGGCCTGGTCGGGGCGCCGGTGCCGCTGTCGGAGACCAGCCGGGTCGCGGAGTTCAACGACCTGGCCGGCGTCGAGGCCCAACTGGCGCACGGCGACGTGGCGGCGGTGCTCGCCGAGCCGGCGCTCACCAACATCGGCATCGTGCTGCCCGAGCCGGGGTTCCTGGAGGGTCTGCGAGAGCTCACCACCCGGTACGGCGCGCTGCTCATGATCGACGAGACGCACACCTTCTCGGCCGGCCCGGGAGGTGCCACCGCACACTGGGATCTCGAGCCCGACATCGTCGTGATCGGCAAGAGCATCGGCGGCGGCATCCCGAGTGGCGCGTACGGGATCAGCGCCGACCTGGCCCGTCGAGTGGACGCCGACCCGGACGCCGACCTGATCGACGTCGGCGGCGTCGGCGGCACCCTGGCGGGCAACGCACTGTCGGTCGCGGCCATGCGAGCCACGCTCGAACACGTGCTCACCGAGGACGCCTTCGACCACATGGTGCGGCTCGCGACCGCGTTCACGCACGGCGTGCAGCAGACCATCGACCGGACCGGCGTGCCGTGGTCGATCAGCCAACTCGGTGCCCGGACGGAGTACCGCTTCGCCTCCCCCGCCCCACGCACCGGCAGCGAGGCCGCGGCGGTCGACGACAGCGAGCTCGAGGAGTACCTGCACCTCTACCTCGCCAACCGCGGCGTACTGATCACGCCGTTCCACAACATGGCGCTGATGTGCCCGGCCACCAGCGCCGACGACATCGCGCTGCACACGCACCTGTTCGGTCAGGCGGTCGACGAGCTGACCGGCCGATCGTGACGTCGGGCTAGTCGCCGAACGCGTCGAGGATCCGGATCTTGTTGGTGGCGTCGAGCGCCGCGACCTTGTACGCCTCGGACAGGGTCGGGTAGTTCAACACGGTGTCGACCAGGTAGTCGACCGTGCCGCCGCAGCCCATGATCGCCTGACCGATGTGCACCAGGTCGGTCGCGTTGCTGCCGAAGACGTGCACCCCGAGCAGGCTGCGATCCTCGGTCGAGACCAGCAGCTTGAGCATCCCGTAGGTGTCGCCGATGATCTGCCCGCGAGCCAGCTCCCGATAGCGCGAGACACCGACCTCGTACGGCACCGACGACCGGGTGAGCTCCTCCTCCGTGGCGCCGCAGTAGGACATCTCCGGGATCGTGTAGATGCCGATCGGCTGCAGCCCCATCAGCCGCCGGGTCGGTTCGCCGAAGGCGTGGTAGGCGGCCAGTCGACCCTGCTCCATGCTGTTCGCCGCGAGGGCCGGGAAGCCGATCACGTCGCCGACCGCATAGATGTGGTCGACCGCGCTCCGATAGTGCTCGTCGACCTTGATCCGGCCGCGCTCGTCCGCCTCGAGCCCGGCCGCGTCAAGGTCCAGCTCGTCGGTGACGCCTTGCCGGCCGGCCGAGTACATCACGGTCTCCGCCGGGATGCGCTTGCCACTCGCGAGGCTGGTCACGGTGCCGCGATCGGAGACCTGGACCCGCTCGACCTCCTCCCCGAATCGGAAGGTCACCGCGCGGTCGCGAAGGTGGAACTTCAACGACTCGACGACCTCCGGATCGCAGAAGTCGAGCATCCGATCGCGCTTCTCCACGACCGTCACCCGAGTGCCGAGAGCGGCGAACATCGACGCGTACTCGATGCCGATGACGCCCGCGCCGACGACGACCATCGAGCCCGGCACCCGCTCGAGATGGAGCATGCCGTCGGAGTCGATCACCTGACTGTCGTCGAACTCGACCGTGGCCGGGCGTACCGGCTTGGTGCCGGTCGCGATCACGACCTTCTCGGCGTCG
>DATFRX010000075.1:0-5844 GCA_035262905.1 Nocardioidaceae bacterium | reverse complement strand
TCACCGGTCTCGCCGAGAGTTGGTGCGAGATTGCACCAACAGTGCGTGGGGCGAGCGATGGAGCTCGGTTCGCCGACGGGAACGCAGCCGCAAGACGGGTCGCGGCGTACCCGAGTGTTGGCGCGAAGTAGCCGGTTCCGCCAAGTGTTGGTGCGAGATCGCGCCAACAGTCACGGGGACGCCACGTCCGCCAGATCCCAAGCCTGGTTGGGGATTCTCAGACGCCGAGGCCACCGACCGCCGTACCGACGAGGTACGTGATCGTCATCGCCAGGGCGCCGCCGACGACGTTGCGGGCGATGGCCCGAGCCTGTCGGGTTCGCGCATCGCCGATCCGCGAGCTGATGAATCCGGTGAGCGCGAGCGCGAGTACGACGGCGACGAAGGTGACCGGGACCCGGCTGCCGTCCGGCGCGAGGACGACCGCGAGGATCGGCAGCAGCGCACCGATGACGAACGAGACCGCGGACGCGATGACGGCATGCCACGGACTCACCAGGTCGTCGGGGTCGATGCCGAGCTCGATGTCGAGATGCGCCCGCAGAGGATCCTTCGCCGTGAGCTCTTCGGCAACCTTGCGAGCTGTCCCCGGCGTCAGCCCGCGGCGTTGGTAGAGCTCGGTCAGCTCCTCGAGCTCGGCCTCTGGCATCGAGGCGAGCTCGTCCTTCTCCTTGGCGATGAGTGACTTCTCGGTGTCGCGCTGCGCCGAGACCGAGACGTACTCCCCCGCTGCCATCGACAACGCGCCCGCGACCAGACCGGCGATGCCCGCTGTCAGGATGTCGCCTCGGTCGCTGGTCGCACCGGCCACGCCGGCGACAATGCCGGCGGTGGAGACGATGCCGTCGTTGGCGCCGAGCACACCGGCCCGCAGCCAGTTGAGTCGCGCTCCCAGACTCGCGTCGTGCGGCTCGTCGGCGTGCGTGGCCGGATCCGACTCGGACATGTTCGTCAGCGTACGACTGCGCTCCGTCGGCGCATCGACCCGGCGCGCGGACGTGATTCCGACGCATCCGCCCGCCGCGTTAGCAAAGTCAAGGAACAGAGGAATTCATCGCGAAGTCCGCGTGTCGTTGCCGACGTGGCGGAAAGGTTCCGATGTAATAAGTGAGGCCCCGCGAAGTATGAGTTCGCGGGGCCTCGTCGACGAAGCGCGACCTTCTTCGTCCTCCCGGACGGACTTCCGTTCCCCCCAGCCGTGTCACTGCGGCTGGTCCAACGGGTTGCCCCGCTGACATGGGTTCAGACCTTCGCCCGTTCCCGAACCTCCGAAGAAGTTCGTGCGCATAGTTCTATCGGTCGATCGCTAACCACACAAGGGCCGTGCGGAACTTTCTTTGAGAAATTCTGCGGCCTTCGGCGTGGCGGAGTGACACCGCGTTCACTCTCTGCTCTCGCGAGTACGCCACAGCCACACCAGCCCCAGAAATGGCAGTACAGCCGGCACGTAGCCATAGCCCTGGCCGTAGACCGACCACACCGTCGCGTCCGGAAAATCCTCCGACGCGACCACGCTGATCGTGCCGACCGTGAAGACACCGACCGCCTCGATGGCACAGGCCGACCACGCCAAGGGCCGGATGCCGCGGGCCAGTGCGACGGTCGCCGCGATGTACACGACGGCGGCGAATGCCGAGAGGGTGTACGCCAGCGGAGCTGCGCCGAAGTCGGTCGCGATCTGTACGACCGAGCGCGCCGTCGCCGACAGCGCGAAGATCGCATAGACCGCGACCAGAATGCGACCGGGACCGGTGCTCGTCGATCGCTCAGACATGGGTGCCCTGCCAGATCTGGACCAGCCGCCACGCCAACACGATGACGAGGAACGCCGCGATGACGACGACGCCGGTTCCCCAACGTGACTTGTCGGATGCGCCCCAGGCAACGCCGATCGGCATCACCAGAACGATCGTGATCAGGTAGCCGACGAAGGTGATGCCGTCGACCGATCGATCGGTCGCGCCCAGTGCAATGAAGCCGCCGATCACGACCGCCAGCACGGCGACCTCCAACGCCGCCGCCGCATAGAACAAGGCGTCGTTGACCGGCCGATTGCGTAGGGACAGCCAGCCGGCCCACGCCATGATGACCAACGACATCGCGGTCAGCACCCACGCGACGACAACGCTCACGCGACCGCCGCCCGATCGCCATCGCCCTTACGCAGTGGTACGTCCGGGTGCGCTTGCGCGAGGCCGGAGTGCGCGAATCCGTACTGGGTCACGCGCCTAGTCTGGCGAGTCGCATGTCGACGCCGATCAGCAGGTGCCGAGCATCGGAGATCGTCACCGCATCGTGGTCGGCTCGAACACCGCTTCGCATGAACGGACGATGACGATTCGACCCACTCGGGCCGTCCGCTGACGCTCGGCGAGGCATGCTGGGACTGGAGAAAGGTGTCCCATGACGATCATCGGTGTGGTCGCGTTCCTCATCGGACTCGCGCTCGTCGGATATGCCATCGTCGAGCTGCGCAGGCTGCGCCGCTCGTCCCGCCATCTCGAGGACGAGGTCCGCGAGGCGGCCGTCCGGGCCGGGACGCTGCCGCCCGACCTGGTCGATGCGCTCGGCACCGGCGGGCGTCGGGTGGTCGCGATCGAGATCCTCAACCCGTTCGAGCTCGCCGGTCGCGAGACCTGGTTCGCCCGGCCGCTGTCCGCGGTCACGCCGGACCTGCTTCGCAGCCTGGTCTACCAACGCGCCGCGACGATGTTCCGCGAACGCGCGGAGGAGTACGGCGTCCAGACCGACGTGCGGTTGCATCGTGCCGAGTAGCGTCGTGCTACTCGCCGGGCTCGCCATGCTCGCGGGCGGCGCCGGGCTGCTGGTCGCGGTCCGACGAGAGCGGCGTCGACTCGGCGAGGTGCGCCACCTCCTGGTCCGCGTCTCGGCGGCTGCCGACGAGGTCGAGCACGTCGACTGGGCCCGCCGTCGGCTCGGCGACGGTTTCAATCTCGCGTGGGACGGCGCCACCGGAGTCAACGACGTCGTACGCCGGTCCGGCCAGGCGATCGCCGGTATCCCGTTCGCCATTCTCGACACCATTGGTCGCAATCTGAGGCGGGACGACGACGCCGACTGACCGGGCCGGATCGCCACTACAGTGACGGCATGCCAAGTCTTACCGTGGACGAGGCCCGCGCACGGGCGGCGCTGCTCTCCATCGACAGCTATGACATCGACCTCGATCTGACCCGAGGCGACAAGGTCTTCCGGTCTCGCAGCGAGATCGCCTTCCGCGCCGACCACGACGATGAGACATTCGTCGACGTCCAGCCGCTCGACCTGATCTCGGTCGAGCTCGACGACGAGCCGCTGGACCCCGCCGGACTCGCCGATGGCCGGCTGCCGTTGCGTCTGAGCGCCGGTGAGCATCGGTTGGTCATCGAGGCCGACATGGCCTACAGCCACGACGGCGAGGGTCTGCATCGCAGCGTCGATCCCGCCGACGGACTCGCCTATGTCTATGCGATGGCGTTCCTCGATGCCGCGCCGCGGATCATCGGCTGCTTCGACCAACCCGACCTCAAGGCGGTCTTCCGGACCCGGGTCACCGCACCGGCGGATTGGACCGTCGTCGGCAACGCACGTGCCCACGAGGAGGAGCCCGGACACTGGCGGCTCGGCGAGACTCCCCCGCTGTCGACGTACTTCTGGACGATCGTCGCCGGGCCCTACCACTCGATCCTGCACGAGCACGACGGCATCCGGCTCGGCATCCACGCGAGCCAGTCACTCGCGAAGCATCTCGATGCCGATGCCGAGGAGATCTTCACGGTCACCGGTCAGTCGTTCGACGCCTATCACCAGATGTTCGGCATTCGCTATCCGTTCGGCGATTATCACCAGGCGTTCGTTCCCGAGTTCAACGCCGGTGCGATGGAGAATCCCGGATGCGTGACCTTCCGCGACGAGATGGTGTTCCGGTCCCGGGTGCCGAAGGGCCAACGCAGTTGGCGGGCGCGCGTGATCATTCACGAGATGGCCCATCAGTGGTTCGGCGACCTTGTCACGATGCGGTGGTGGGATGACCTGTGGCTCAACGAGTCGTTCGCCGAATACATGGCCTACCGGGTCTGTGACGACGCGACCGACTTCACCGATGCGTGGGTGGAGTTCGCTCATGTCCGCAAGCACTGGGGCATGCTCGCCGATCAGCGCGCCAGCACGCATCCGGTCGCCGGCAACGGAGCCCGCGACGCCGAGGCGGCCCTGGCCGACTTCGATGGCATCTCGTACGCGAAGGGCGCGGCTGTCCTCAAGCAGCTGAACGCGTACCTGGGTGACGACGTCTTCCTCGAGGGAGTACGCCGGCACCTGACCAGCCATGCCTACGGCAACGCCACGCTGGCCGACTTGGTCGACGCATGGAAGGCCGCCGGCGCCCAGGACCTCGATGCCTGGGCCGATGCCTGGCTGCGATCCAGCGGACCCGACACGCTCACCATCGCCGACGGCGCTTTGCACCGCATGCATCCCGAGGGCCGGCCCGCGTCGCGACCGCATCGGCTCACGCTGCGCCGGATTGCGAGCGACGGTGTCTCGGACGCGATGCTGGACGTGACCTCCGACGTCACGCAGCTGCCCTGGCGTCCGGCCCCGGGCAACCTGCTCGTCACCGACGGCCGCGACGAGACCTGGGCCAAGATCCGCTACGACGAGGACACCCTGTCGACGTTGCCGAGCCGGATCGCCGACGTCTCCGACCCGGTCACCCGCGGAGCGCTGTGGCTGTCGATCCGTGACGCCGTCGCCGACGCCGAGATCAGCCTGTCGACGGCGGTCGACCTGCTGTGCACCGCACTCCCCCACGAGACCGAGGACATCGCGGTCAGTGCGCTGGCCAACTGGGCCGGCACCGTGCTGATCGGCCAGTTCTCCGACGCCAACGGCGATCATCGCGACCGGGTCGCAGCGAGCCTCCACACTCGGCTCGAGACCGCGCCGGCGGGTTCCGGACTGCAGTTGGCCGCCGCCCTCGGACTGGTGCCGCTCGTACACGACCCGGATCAGCTGCGCGCCTGGCTGACCGGCTCCGCGCCGGACGGTCTGGTCATGGACGCCGAGGCCCGGTGGCCGGTGTTGACCCAGTTGGCCCGGCTCGGCGCGGTGACCCAGGACGACATCGCGATGGAGCTGTCTCGCGACAACTCCGCGCAGGGTGCGATCCATGCCGTGCGATGCCGCGCCGCCCTGCCCCGTGAGGAGTCGAAGGACCTGGCCTGGCGCGGCATCGTCGGCGACGGCTCGCTGTCCAACTACGAGGTCTATGCCATGTGCGAGGGATTCTGGTGGCCGGACCAAGTCGACCTGCTCGAGCCCTATGTGGATCGCTACTTCGACGACATTCCGGGGACCGCCCGACTGCGCTCGGGGATGGTCGTCGCGCAGGCCGCCAGTCTCGCGTTCCCGAAGTACGCCGTGTCACACCGGACCTTGGCGTTGGCGGAGACCTCGTTGAGCGGAGCGGATCTGGGCCCGGGCCTTCGGCGTTCGGTCGCCGACCGGGCCGACGATCTGCGCCAGGCACTGGCGGTCCGCGCCGCCGGCTGAGCTCGGGCTCCCGTGGCGGTAGGCAAATCCCGAAACACGCCGGCGTGTTTCGGGATATGGCTACCCCCAGTGGTGCGCGAGGTGGGTTTCCGCGCTGGCCGAATGCCACACTGACGGGGTGAAGACCGCACGGCGACCCGGACCCACCGAGCGGATTCGGGTCCGCGAATGGCAAGGCGACGACGTCATCGTCCGCGAGGACAAGTTGGCGACCGAGGAGCCGTTGGAGATCCGGCTGTCGTGGCCGGACACACCGGCGCGTGGCTTCGTCACAACCATGCGTACGCCGGG
>DATFRX010000074.1:0-4233 GCA_035262905.1 Nocardioidaceae bacterium | reverse complement strand
GGGCGGTGGCAGTCGCCTGCCACGACGGTACGGGAGGCCCGGGCGACATGGTCCGATGATGGTCCGATGCTGTTGTACAGCGGCCGATTGGAGTACGAGAAGGGCGTCCACACCGTGCTCGACGCGATGCGGCGGCTGCGCGTCCGGCATCCCGGAGTGCGTCTTGTCGTGGCCGGCCGCGGCTCCCAGGAAGATGCGCTGCGCGCCCAGGCCCGTCGGTTGCGGCTGGGACGGTCGGTGCGATTCGCGGGCTGGCTGGACGATGCCGACCTGAGCGCGTTGGCAGCCGCAGCCGACCTCGCACTCGTGCCGTCGCTCTACGAGCCGTTCGGTCTCGTGGCACTGGAGGCAGCGGCCGCGGGTACACCGGTGGTCGCCACCGATCGGGGTGGGCTCGGCGAGGTGGTCCGAGGCAGTCGGCTCGGCCTCACCGTGCCATCGGAGGATCCGGCCGCGCTGGCCGACGCCGTCACCCGGCTGCTTGACGACCAGGTCCTGGCCCGTCGCATCGGGCGCGCCGCGCGGTCGGCCGTCGAGTCGGCCTACGCCTGGCCCGTGGTGGCCGACGCCACTGCGCGCGTGTACGGTCGCGCGATCCGGGACGAGCAGGCACTGCGGGCGCGTACCGGGTCGGCGTACCGCGATCCGATGCCGGACATCCGGGTCCGCGAGGGGAATCTGCTGCGGGAGGAGTGACCGCGCCGGGTCGGGTTTCCCGCTCCACTGGCGGTAGGCAAATCCTGAGACACGCCGGCGTGTTTCGGGAGTTGGCTACCGCCAGTGGGGCGCGGGTCACCAGGGCGGTTGCGAGCTCGCGTTGAGCTTGGCGAGGTACGCCTCGAGCTTGAGATGCTCCTCGTGGGCCGGCCGCCGGTCCTTGACGACCCGCGCCGGGGCCCCAGCGACGATGGTGTTGTCGGCCACGACGCCGGCGCGTACGACCGAGTGCGCCGCCACGACACAGCCGCGACCGATCAGGGCGCCACGAAGCACGGTCGACTTCACGCCGAGCCAGCCGTCCGGCCCGATCCGTACCGGCGTCTTCGCCACGCCCTGGTCCTTGATCGGCCGGGTCAGATCGGCGGTGATGTGGTCGAAGTCGCAGATGTACACCCAGTCCGCGATCAGCGTCGCGGCGCCGATCTCGATGTCGAGCAGGCAGTTGACCGTGTTGTCGCCGCCGAAGACCACCTTGTCGCCGACCCGAAGGGTGCCCTCGTGGGCGCGCAGCTTCGTGCGATCGCCGAGGTGGACGAAGCGGCCCAGGATGACCCGGCCCCGGCCGCGCCTGGCGTAGACCTCGACCTTGCGGCCGAGGAAGCAGAAGCCCTCGGTCACGATATACGGCCGCCGGATCCGAAGCAGGAAGAACCGCCAGTAGCGGATCAGGTAGTACGGCGTCCACGCCCGGTTGCGCACGACCCACTTGAGCGACGACCAGGTCACGAACCTGGCCTGCCGAGGGTCTCGCGGACGCCAGAACACGTCCGCGAGCCTAATGGCGGCCGACCCTGCTCCCCGGCACCGACGTCCCTGACCAGCGCATCCGTACCGACTCGTCCGCTTCGCCCGACCTGCGACGGTGCGGTCCGCCGGTCGACCCGTCTTTGCGCACTTGTTGTTGGTCGAGGCCGACGCCGACCCACAACAAGTGCGCAAAACCGAGGGCGAACGGGCGGGCTAGGGGCGGGGCTTGGTGGCGGTGACTGCGACGTTGTAGTACAGCTCGGCAGGCACGACCGGCCGAACCGCGCGGTCCAGCCGCGACAGCGCGAGCCACGATCGGTAGGCGAACATCCGCCACCGCACTCCCAGTCGATCGGCGGGCAGGGCGGCCTCGACGGTGCGGACCGGCCAGCCCCACCAGGCGGCGGTGAGCTCCTCGGTGACGGTGTGGACGTCGGCTCCCCCGGCCCGCCGGACGGTCGCGGCCAGGTCGCCGGGGTCGAAGGTGTGCAGGTCGACGACCGCCTCCAACGCGGCGGCGCGCGACGACTCGTCAAGCTCCTCGCTCGGGCGGCCCCATCGCGAACGCAGGCCGGGCAGGTGGCTGACGCGGGTCGCCGCCCACCAGGTGGCGCGTGACAGTCGACGGGCGACCCAGTCGCCGAGCCGGGTCGGCTCGCCGCAGATCACCAGTCGGCCACCGGGCCGGAGCACCCGGAGCATCTCGCGAAACGCCTGCTCGACGTCGGGTACGTGGTGGATCACCGCGTGCCCGATCACGAGATCGAAGGCCTCGTCGTCGTAGGGCAGCGACTCGACGTCGGCCGGCTCCCCCTCAAGGCTCAGCCCGAGTCCGGCGGCGTTTCGCTTCGCGACGTCGACCATGCCCGGCGAGATGTCAGTGACATGCAGGTCGTCACCGAGGACGCCGGCCAACCGAAGGTTGAGCGTGAAGAAGCCCGTGCCGCAGCCGACCTCGAGGCTCTTGCCGTACGGCCAGCCCTGCTCCCCCGCCACGGCCACGAACCGATCGCGGGCGTAGTCGATGCAGCGCTGGTCGAAGCTGATCGACCACTTCTCGTCGTAGGTTTGCGACTCCCAGTCGTGATAGAGCACCTGGGCGAGCTTGGTGTCCTGCCACGCAGCATCGACCTGGTCGGCGGTGGCGGCCGGCTTCGGCTCGGGCGACCGTGACTCGGACACTCAGCGACCCTGGAAGTCGGGCTTGGCCTTGTCCATGAAGGCCCGCATGCCGATGCCACGATCCTCGGTCGCGAACAGCCCGGCGAACTGCGTCCGCTCGATCTCGAGACCGGCGTCGATGTCGACCTCCACCCCGCGATCGATCGACTCCTTCGCGGCCCGCAGGGCGTACGCCGGCCCGGTGGCGAACTGCGACGCCCACGTCAGCGCGGTGTCGTAGACGGCGTCAGCCGGCACTACCTCGTCGACCAGACCGATCCGCAGGGCCTCCTCGGCCTCGACCATCCGGCCGGTGAAGATCAGGTCCTTGGCCTTCGACGGACCGACCAGGCGCGACAGCCGCTGCGTCCCGCCGGCGCCGGGCATGATGCCGAGCGTTACCTCCGGCTGGCCGAGCTTGGCGTCCTCGGCAACGATCCGCCGGTCCGCGCACAGCGCCAGCTCGCAGCCGCCGCCGAGGGCGTAGCCGGTGACCGCAGCCACGGTCGGCTTCGGGATCCGCGCGACGGCCGTGAAGGACGACTGCAGGGTGCCGGAGTGCCCGACCATGTCCGTGTACGACATGTCCGCCATCTCCTTGATGTCGGCGCCGGCCGCGAAGACCTTCGGCCCGCCGTAGAGGATGACGGCGCGGATGTCGTCGCGATCGGCGGCCTCCAGCGCCGCGTCCCGGATCTCGGCTTGCATCTGCGCATCCAGCGGGTTCAGCTTCGGCCGGTCGAGCCGGATCGTCGCCACTGCGTCGGCGACCTCGAGACGTACGAACTCCGCCACCTGCTCCTCCTCGCTAGGGACCTGGCGAGCCTAGCCGCGCCGCGTTGTCAGGCACTATTCGGGCCAACGCCCGACTGGTGCCTGACCGGGCGTCGGAGCCATCCGGAAGGATGGCCCATCGTGACCGTACTGACGATCCAGGGGCCGGGCCGTCCCCATGTCCTCGGGCTCAGCCCCGTCGACAAGGGCACCAACGTCGCCGTGTGGGCTCCTCAGGCGACGTCGGTGACGTTGTGCCTGCTCAACGAGGACGGTGGCGAGCACCGGCTTCGGCTGACTGAATGCACCAACGGTGTCTGGCACAGCGAGATCGAGCCGCTGCCGATCGGCACCAGGTACGGACTGCGCGTCGACGGTCCCTACGAGCCGGAGTACGGCCGCCGCTTCGACTCCGGTCGGCTCTTGATCGACCCGTACGCCAAGGCCGTCGTCCGCCATGGCGACTGGTGGGCCGGCGTGGCGGTCGACGACAACTTCGACTGGGCCGGGGACACTCCGCCGTCGACGCCCTGGACCGAGACGGTCATCTACGAAGCCCATGTACGCGGGCTCTCGATGCGGCATCCGAAGGTGCCACCCGAGTTGCGCGGCACGTACGCGGGACTCGCGCATCCGGCCATGATCGAGGAGCTGACCGGGCTCGGGATCACCGCGATCGAGCTGCTGCCGGTGCATCAGTTCGGCACCGAGCCGGCTGTCTCGGCTCGTGGGCTGGTCAACTACTGGGGCTACAACACGCTCGCCTTCAACGCTCCGCACGGTGCCTACTCGAGCAGGGGCGGCGCCGGCGAGCAGGTCGCCGAGTTCAAG
>DATFRX010000073.1:0-5192 GCA_035262905.1 Nocardioidaceae bacterium | reverse complement strand
TCGACGTCGACGACCCGGCGCTCCGCCACGGACCGGGCCATCGCCTCGCACAGCCGCATGCTGCGCAGGCCGTCGGCGCCCGAGGCGTTGGGGGTCTCGCCGGCCAGGACCGCCCGGGTGTACGCGAGCAGGCTGAGTCGATGGGCGCCGGGGAGGGGTACGGGGTCGTCGACTCCGATCCGTCGGCCGCCGTCACGGTCAGACGCCCGTCCTCCCGGGCCCGCGTGAGTGACGTGCCGACGATGCGGCCGGCCGTGCCGTAGATGCTGATGTCGTTCTGCAGGAGCGGAGTGCGCTGGTTGATGTTCACGTAGACGGTCACTCCGTTGGCGAATCGGATCAGCGCGAGCGACTGGATCTCGACGTTGAAGCCGTCGTCGTCCCACAGCGCGACGACCTCGATCGGGTCCGAGTCGAGCAGGTAGCTCAAGAAGTCGTAGGCGTGGACACCGACGTTGAAGGTCGTGCGGATGCCGGCGAGCTCGCGCTCGTTGCGCCAGCGCCGGCCTTGTCGCAGGCTTCGATCTCGCGCAGCGCGTCGGCGACGGCGAGCGACATCGGCTTGTCGCACCAGACATGCTTGCTCGCCTCGGCGGCGGCGATGACCTGGTCGGCATGCTGCGCGTTCGGAGTCGCGATGTAGACCGCGTCGACCTCGGGGTTGGCCAGCATCTCGTCGTAGGAGGTGTAGGCGAACCGGGCGCCGAACTCCTTCGCGAACGCATCGGCCCGGCCCTGGTCACGGCTCACCCCGGCGACCAAGTCGCACTCGGGCTCGGCCACCATCGCGGGCGCGATCGTCGTCCGCACGATGCGGCCGAGGCCGATCACACCGCAGCGGAGCGTACTCACGACGGCCCGACCATCACAGGCCCAGCAGCGCCGCGGCGTTGTCGGACAGGATGGCCTGCTTCTCGTCGTCCTTGAGCTCGTCGAGTCCGTTGAGCCAGCGCACCGGGTCCTTGGAGAACATCGGCGCCGGGTAGTCGGTGCCGAGCATGACGCGGTCGATGCCGACCCGGTCGATCAGGAATCGCAGCGCGGGGCCGTCGTAGGTGCAGCAGTCGTAATAGAACTGCGACAGGTAGGTGCTCGGCGGCCGGCTGATCTTGAGCTCGTAGTCCCACTCGTTGCCGAACGGGGGAGTGAGCGGTCCTTCGGGGTAGCCGCCCTCGAAGGCGCCCGCCGCCTTGTCGAGCCGGCCGGCGCCGAAGGCGGTGTAGCCACCGGCGTGGGCGAGCAACGGCTTCAGGTTCGGACAGGCGTCCATGACTCCGCCGTGGACCAGCGTGGAGTACGTGATGGTCCGGTCAGCGAGGTTGCCGATGGCGTTCGGCAGGCTGTACGTCTCGATCCGCGAGCTGACGCAGGTCGCGCCGCCCTGGTGGAAGAAGACGATCGCGCCGAGCCGCTCGGCCGCCTGGAAGAACGGCAGGAAGTCCGGGTGGTCGAAGGTACGGCCGTTGACGTGGTCGTTGATCATCGCGCCACGCAGTCCGAGTTCGCCCATGCCGCGTTCGAGCTCGGCGATCGCGGCCTGGATGTCCTGCATCGGCAGCGTTCCCATGCCGATGAACCGGCTCGGGTGCTGCTCGACGATCTGGGCGATCTCGTCGTTGCACTCGCGGGCGACCGTCGTCGTGAGGTCGAGCTCCTTGTCGTAGTGGTAGAACCCATCGGTCGGCGTGATGAGCTGGATGTCGACGCCTATCTCGTCCATCTCGGCGATCCGGTCGGGGACCGAGGTGTTGAAGCCGGGCCGATGGAGCTCGCCGGAGGACGGTCCGAGACCGTGCCAGCTACCGTCGGTACGGATCGCCTCCTTGAATCGCTCCGGCGTCAGGTGGGCATGTACGTCGATCACAGGCACGGTGGCGTCCCTCCGTCATGATGTATCACGCAAATAGGATCGCTTGAGCCCTGTGGGGCGGGGCAGCGCCCAGGCTACGCAGGTCCGCCTGTCGGCCGGATCGTCGTGCCGGAATACTGAGCCCGGGACCGACGTCCGAAGGAGTTCGCCATCGACGAGTCGACGAGCCGGGTGCGGCTGCGCGTCAACGGGCGC
Source organism: Nocardioidaceae bacterium (assembly GCA_035262905.1). Classification (GTDB taxonomy): domain Bacteria; phylum Actinomycetota; class Actinomycetes; order Propionibacteriales; family Nocardioidaceae; genus DATFRX01. The sequence goes on along the minus strand of DATFRX010000073.1, from coordinate 3,127 downwards.
GAGCACCAGATCGACATCGACAACCGCGAGACGCTGCTCGACGTGCTGCGCGAGCGGCTCGATCTCACCGGCAGCAAGAAGGGCTGCGACCACGGTCAGTGCGGCGCCTGCACGGTGTTGCTCGACTCGCGTCGGGTCAACGCCTGTCTGCTGCTCGCGGTCTCGGTCGGGGACCGGGACGTGACGACGATCGAGGGGCTGGCCGGTGCCGGTGATGCGCTGCATCCGGTGCAGCGGGCGTTCGTCGACCACGACGGGTTCCAGTGCGGCTACTGCACGCCGGGCCAGATCTGCTCGGCGGTCGCGATGCTGGACGAGGCGGCGGCCGGCTGGCCGAGTGCGGTCGCGACCGACGTACGCGACTCGGAGGTACGGCTCGACGCGACTGAGATCCGCGAGCGGATGAGCGGCAACCTGTGTCGTTGCGGCGCGTACGTCAATATCGTCGCCGCGATCGGTGAGGTCGCCGAGGCTGGGCGGACGCCATGAGGGAGTTCGCGTACCGGAGCGCGGACTCCGTCGACACGGCGCTGGCGCTGCTCGCCGACCATGACGGCTCGGCGCGGTTCCTCGCGGGTGGCACCAACCTGGTCGACCTGATGAAGCTCGGCGTGGTACGGCCGACCCTCCTGGTCGACGTCAGCGGCCTCGGTCTGGACGAGATCGCCGAGACCGACGACGGTGGGGTACGGATCGGCGCGACGGCACGCAACAGTGACGTCGCGGCTCACCCGCTGATCCGGGAGCGCTATCCAGCCGTCGCGCAGGCGATTGTCGCCGGTGCGTCCGGCCAACTGCGCAACCTGGCCACGGTCGGCGGCAACCTGCTGCAGCGCACCCGATGTGTCTACTTCACCGACGCGACCAAGCCATGCAACAAACGCGAGCCCGGCTCCGGCTGCCCGGCGCGCGAGGGCGTCCATCACAACCTGGCAGTGCTCGGCGGGTCGGAGCACTGCATTGCGACGAACCCGTCCGACTTCGCGGTGCCGCTCGCCGCGTTCGACGCCGTCGTCCATACGCGGGACGGCGACGGCGATCACGAGATCCCGTTGGCCGACTTCTTCCGGCTGCCCGGTGACGAGCCGGATCGGGACACCAACCTGCCGCCTGGCGCGCTGATCACTGCGGTGAGCCTGCCGCCGTCGTCGTTGGCCGCCGGGGCGGTCTACCGCAAGGTACGGGAGCGCGCGTCGTACGCGTTCGCGATCGGCTCCATCGCGGCGGCGATCGACGTGCACGACGACGTGGTGCGTGATGTACGCATCGCGCTCGGTGCGGTGGCCCCGATGCCCTGGCGAGCCCGAGCCGCCGAGCAGGCCTTGGTGGGTCGGCATGCGACGCCGGAGGCATTCCGGGCGGCGGCCGATGCCGAGCTCGCCGAGGCCGATCCGCTTCGGGACAACGCGTACAAGGTCCCGCTGATCCACAACCTGATCGTGCGAACGCTCGGCGAGCTCTCGGGGGTAGCGACATGACGACGACCTCGGCTCCGACGGTAAGCCTGGTCGGCGCCGATGTCGCCCGGATCGAGGGCGTCGACAAGGTCACCGGGCGAGCCCGCTATTCGGCGGAGTTCCCGTTCGCGGAGCTGGCCTACGGCGTCATCGTGCAGTCGAGGATCGCCAGGGGCCGGGTCGTGGCCGTCGACGTCGATGCGGCGCTCGCGCAGCCCGGTGTGATCGCGGTGCTGACCCACGACAACGCGCCGCGACTCGTCGAGGCCGAGGACCCCAATCTGCTGGTGCTGCAGGACGATCGGGTCCACTTCCGCGGTGATGTCGTCGCCCTCGTCGTCGCCGACTCGCTCGAGAGCGCACGGGCGGCCGCCGATGGGCTGGACGTGACGTACGAGGCCGAGCCGCATGACGTGACGTTCGCGCCGGACACCGAGGTCGCGCCGGACAAGGCGGTCTGGTCGGCGCTGGCGGCCGCGCCGTTCACGGTCGACGCGACCTACTCCACGCCGCCCGAGCACAACAACCCGATGGAGCCGCATTCGTCGACCGCGATGTGGAGCGACGGCCGGCTGACCGTCTACGACTCGACTCAGGGCGCGACCGGGGTCCAGCGCAACCTGGCCAAGCTGTTCGGACTCGATCGTGGCGACATCCGCGTGCTGTCCGATCACGTCGGCGGCGGCTTCGGCGCGAAGGCCACGCCTTGGGCACACGTGGTGCTCGCCGCCATGGCCGCCCGCGAGCTCGATCGGCCGGTGCGGGTCACACTCACCAGGCGGCAGCAGTTCTCGCTGGTGGGCTACCGGACTCCGACGGTGCAGCGAGTACGGCTCGGGGCTGATCTGTCCGGACAGTTGCTGGCGGTCGAGCACGTCTCGTACTCCCAGACGTCGACCCTGTCGGACTATGACGAGAGCGCGTCGGGCTATGCGACCGCGATGTACGGCACGCCGGCGCTGCACATCCACAGTCAGGTGACCGAGCTCGACGTACCCACGCCGCGATGGATGCGCGCCCCCGGCGAGGCGCCCGGGTCGTTCGCGCTGGAGTCGGCGATGGACGAGCTCGCCGAGGCCTGCGGCGTCGACCCGGTCGAGCTGCGGATCCGGAACGACACCGACGTCGATCCGGCCGATCGGCTGCCGTTCAGCAGCCGCAGTCTCGTCGAGTGCCTTCAGATCGGTGCCGAGCGATTCGGCTGGCCCGACCGCGATCGGCTGCCCGCGGCGGCGCGAGACGGTCGCTGGCTGCTCGGCACCGGGGTCGCGTCGTCGATGTTCCCCGCATTTGTCGCCCCGTCGACGGCGTCGGTGACGGTCGAGTCGGACGGGCGGTTCACGGTACGGATCACAGCCGCTGACATCGGCACCGGTGCTCGTACCGCGCTGACCCAGATCGCGGCCGACGAACTCGGGGTCGCGATGGACCGGGTCGAGGTGCGGATCGGCGACAGCGACTTCGGATCGGCGATGGGCGCCGGCGGCTCGATGGGCATGGCCTCGTGGAGCTGGGCGGTGATCAAGGCCTGCCGCGAGCTGGGTCCGGCGGCCGCGCCGGGACAGTCGGTCACGGTCAACACCCGTGAGGAGGTCGGCTCGCAGCGCGAGTTGTCTCGCTATGCCTTCGGCGCCCAGTTCGTCGAGGTCGGCGTCGACGTCGACACCGGC
>DATFRX010000072.1:0-6897 GCA_035262905.1 Nocardioidaceae bacterium | reverse complement strand
TGCGAAACACGCCGGCGTGTTTCGCAATATGGCTACCGCCAGTGGTCCTAGCCGAGGTTGATGTTGACGTACTTGACCTCGAGGAACTCGTCGATGCCGATCCGGCCGCCCTCGCGACCCAGCCCGGACTGCTTGACGCCGCCGAACGGCGCCGCCGGGTTGGAGACGATGCCGCGGTTGAGCCCGACCATGCCGGCCTCGAGGCGCTCACTGACCCGGATCCCGCGGTCGATGTTTGTCGTGAACAGGTAGGACACCAGACCAAATGGCGTGTCGTTGGCCTCGGCGACGACCTCGTCCTCGTCGTCGAAGATCGTGATCGGCGCGACCGGCCCGAAGATCTCCTCCTGCTGCATCCGGGCCTCGAGCGGGACATCGGTGATCACGGTCGGCGAGTAGAAGTAGCCGTCGCCGGACACCGCCGATCCGCCGGTGAGCACCCGCGCACCGCGCTCGACCGCGTCGTCGACCAGCCACTGCACCTTGTTGCGGCCGTCGGCGTCGATCAGCGGTCCGACCTGGACATCCTCCTCGGTCCCCCGCCCGACCTTCAGCGCACCCATCCGGTCGGCCATCCGGCGGGCGAACTGATCGGCGACCGAGCGCTGGACGTAGAAGCGGTTGGCCGCCGTGCAGGCCTCGCCGATGTTGCGCATCTTCGCCAGCAGCGCACCCTCGACGGCCAGGTCGAGATCGGCGTCGTCGAAGACGATGAACGGCGCGTTGCCGCCGAGCTCCATCGACGTCCGGAGCACCTGGTCCGCACACTGCTCCAGAAGCATCCGGCCGACCTCGGTGGATCCGGTGAACGAGAGCTTGCGGGCCCGGTGGTCCCGGATCAGCGGCTCCATGACGCCGCCGGACTTGGACGTGGTCAGGACGTTGAGTACGCCGTCGGGCAGGCCGACCTCGCGGAGGATCTCGGCCAGCGCCAGCATCGACAGCGGGGTCTGGGAGGCGGGCTTGATCACCATCGTGCAGCCGGCTGCGATCGCGGGTCCGATCTTGCGGCCGCCCATGGCCATCGGGAAGTTCCACGGCGTGATCAGCAGGGTCGGCCCGACCGGCTGCCGCACGACGAGGAAGCGACTCTGGCCGTCCGGCGCGACGGCGTAGTCGCCATGGATGCGCACTGCCTCTTCGGAGAACCACCGCAGGAACTCCGCCGCGTACGCGACCTCGCCCTTCGCCTCGGCGATCGGCTTGCCCATCTCGAGGGTCATCAGCAGAGCCAGGTCGTCCTGGCGCTCCATCAGGAGCCGGAACGCGTCGTGCAGGATCTCGCTGCGTCGCCGCGGGGCCGTGGCCGCCCAGTCACCCTGGGCCGCAGCTGCCTCCTCGAGCGCGGCCATGCCGTCGGCCGGTGTCGCGTCGGCGACGTCGCACAGCACCTCGCCGGTGGACGGGTCCTCGATCTTGAGGGTGGCCCCGCCCTCGGCATCGCGCCAGGCATCGCCGATCAACAGCTGCTTCGGAACTGCGGCGATTACGGCCGCTTCGCGGTCTTTGCTCGTCATGGCGGATGTTCCTCTCGAGAGCGATGCAGGTGACGCAGTGCTGGCTCCGACGCTAGTACGACACGCCAAGCCGACCGTACTCGCCCGACATCATCCGGACGCCACGCACGGTCCGCGCGCCGACGGGCCTCCGGACCACTGGCGGTAGGCAAATCGCGAAACACGCCGGCGTGTTTCGCGATTTGGCTACCGCCAGTGAAGCGGGCTACTGGGTGACGCGGTAGACGTCGAAGACACCGTCGACGGAGCGGACTGCCTTGAGGACGTGGCCGAGATGCTTCGGATCGGCCATCTCGAAGGTGAACCGGCTCTTCGCCACCCGGTCGCGGCCGGTCTGCAGGGCCGCGGACAGGATGTTGACGTGGTGGTCCGACAGCACCCGGGTGACATCGGACAGCAGCCGGGCCCGGTCGAGCGCCTCCACCTGGATCGCGACCAGGAAGACGCTCTGGGCGTTCGGCGCCCACTCCACCTCGACCAGCCGATCCGGCTCCTGGGTCAGGCTCTTGACGTTCGGGCAGTCACCGCGGTGCACCGAGACACCTGAGCCCTTGGTGATGAAGCCGACGATGTCGTCGCCCGGCACCGGAGTGCAGCAGCGGGCCAGCTTGACCAGCAGGTCATTCGCGCCGTGGACCATGACACCGGCGTCGCCCCGGCGCACGCGGCGACGGCGGTCGACCTCGGTCGGGACCGTGACCGCCTCGGCGAGGTCCTCGGTCGAGCCCTCGTCGCCGCCGTGCAGCTCGATGACCTTGCGTACGACGTTCTGCGCACCGACGTTGCCCTCGCCGACCGCGGCGTAGAGCGACGACACGTCACGCACGTGCAGCGACTCGGCCACCGCCTGCAGCGAGTCGTGGGTCAGCAACCGCTGCAGCGGCAGACCCTCCTTGCGCATGTGGAGCGCGATCGACTCCTTGCCCTTCTCGATCGCCTCCTCGCGCCGCTCCTTGGTGAACCACTGGCGGATCTTGGTCCGCGCCCGCGGGCTCTTGACGAAGCTCAGCCAGTCACGACTGGGTCCGGCACCGGGTGCCTTGGAGGTGAACACCTCGACCACGTCGCCGTTGTCGAGCGGCGACTCCAGCGGCACCAGCCGGCCGTTGACCCGGGCGCCGATACAGCGGTGCCCCACCTCGCTGTGGATCGAGTAGGCGAAATCGACCGGCGTCGCACCCACCGGCAAGCCCTTCACATCGCCACGCGGCGTGAAGACGTAAACCTCGTCGGGTCCGAGGTCGAAGCGCAGCGACTCGAGGAAGTCGCCCGGGTCCTCGGTCTCCTGCTGCCAGTCGAGCATCTGGCGCAGCCACACCATGTCGGACTGACTGGCCTCGGTGCTGCCGTTCTTGCTGGCCTTGGTCCGACCGGGACGAGTCTTGACCTTCTCGTCCTTGGTGTCCGGGTCTTCCTTGTACTTCCAGTGCGCCGCGACACCGTACTCGGCCCGGCGGTGCATCGCGTACGTCCGAAGCTGCATCTCCACCGGCTTGCCCTGCGGCCCGATCACCGTCGTGTGCAGCGACTGGTACATGTTGAACTTCGGCATCGCGACGTAGTCCTTGAACCGCCCCGGGACCGGATTCCACCGGGCATGCAGGACGCCGAGGACCGCGTAGCAGTCGCGGACGGTGTCGACCAGGATCCGGATGCCGACCAGGTCGTGGATGTCGGTGAAGTCGCGACCCCGGACGATCATCTTCTGGTAGATCGAGTAGTAGTGCTTCGGCCGGCCCGTCACCGTCGCCTTGATCTTGGACGTCCGCAGGTCGGCCTGGACCGCCTCGATCACCTCGTCGAGGAACTCCTCACGCGACGGCGCCCGCTCGGCGACCAGCCGGACGATCTCGTCGTAGACCTTCGGATGCAGGGTCGCGAAGGCGAGGTCCTCCAGCTCCCACTTGATCGTGTTCATGCCGAGGCGGTGGGCCAGCGGCGCGTAGATCTCGAGAACCTCGCGGGCCTTCTTCTCCTGCTTCTCCTGCTTGAGATAGCGGAGGGTACGCATGTTGTGCAGCCGGTCGGCGAGCTTGATGACCAGGACCCGGATGTCGCGGCTCATCGCGACGATCATCTTGCGGATCGTCTCGGCCTGCGCGGAGTCGCCGTACTTGACCTTGTCCAGCTTGGTGACGCCGTCGACCAGGTGCGCGACCTCTTCGCCGAACTCGTCGGTCAGCTCCCGCATCGTGTACGGCGTGTCCTCGACCGTGTCGTGCAGCAGGGCCGCGCACAGGGTCGGGGGCGTCATGCCGAGCTCGGCGAGGATCGTCGCGACCGCGAGCGGATGGGTGATGAACGGGTCGCCGCTCAGCCGGCGCTGGTGCGAGTGGAGCCGCTCGGCGATGTTGTAGGCCCGCTCGACACTGTCGAGGTCGGCCTTGGGGTGGGTGCTCCGAATGATGCTGAACAGCGGATCGAGGACCGGATTGCCCGAGGATGACCGGCCCAGGCGCGCAAGACGGCTACGCATCCGCAGCGGAGTCGACGGGGACGCAGGCTCCGACTGCTCGGTGCGCTCCTGGGTGATCTGCTCGTCGGCCAACTCACCCTCCTGACCATGGTTTCGGCCTACGTATCCAGTCTAAGGGCGGGTCGACATGTCCCGGTTCGCCCTTTCAAACGGTGCGTAACACCGCTATCGGGAGTTGCTTCAGCCGCTCCTGACCGGGAAGGAACGACAATGCCATGAGGACGGCGACCCCGGCTACCTCCGCGCCACACCGATCGATCAGCTCGCTGGTCGCCTCCACGGTGCCTCCGGTCGCGAGCACGTCGTCGACGATCAGCACCCGGTCGCCGGACAGGAACGCGTCGCGATGCACCTCGAGCGTCGCGTCGCCGTACTCCAGCTCGTACGAGACCGCGTGGGTCTGGTGTGGGAGCTTGCCGGCCTTGCGGACCGGGACGAAGCCGGTGCCGAGCGCCAGCGCGACCGGCGCCGCGAGGATGAACCCCCGAGCCTCGATTCCGACCACTTTGTCGATCGGCCCGTCGACCACCTCGCGCCCGGCGGCCGCCAGCGCATCGACGCAGGCCGCGAACGCCGTCCGATCGCCAAGCAGCGGCGTGATGTCCTTGAAGACCACGCCCGGCTTCGGATAGTCGGGGATGTCGCGGATCAGGCCGTCCAGCAGCGCGTCGAGCGGCGCCGGCATGCGTCAGCGACGCTTCCGCTGGGGTCGACTCGATCGCTGGGACCGGCTGGACCGCTGGGAGCGGCTGGACCGGCTGGACCGCTGGGGCTGGGCCCGCTTCGACGATCCGGACACGGCGACCTTGCGCGGCGGTGGGCTCGGCGCGACTGCGGCCGGCTCGGCGGCGGCGGCGCCATCGACGTCGACCTCCTCCGCCTTCGCGGCGGCCTTCGCGCGCCTGGCCAGCACCCGCCTGGTGTGCTGCTTGACGAGCGTCTCGCGCTCCTTCAGCTGCACCGCCAGCGGCGTCGCCACGAAGATCGACGAGTACGCACCGGCGGCCATGCCGATGAACAGCGCCAGCGAGAGGTCCTTCAGCGGACCGGCGCCGAGCACGATGGTCGAGACCGCGAGGATCGCGCCGACCGGCAGCAACGCGGTGATCGAGGTGTTGATCGACCGGACCAACGTCTGGTTGACCGCCAGGTTGGCCAGCTCGGAGTAGGTGTGTGTCGTGTCCAGCTCGAACTTGCGGGTGTTCTCCCGGACCTTGTCGAACACGACCACCGTGTCGTAGAGCGAGAAACCCAGGATGGTCAGGAAGCCGGTCACCGTCGCCGGTGTCACCTCGAACCCGGACCAGGCATAGAAGCCCACCGTGATCAGGACGTCGTGGGCCAGGGCCACGATCGCGGCCACCGACATCTTCCATTCTCGGAAGTAGGCCCAGATGAAGATGATCACCAGGCCGATGAAGACCACCAGGCCGCGGATCGCGTTGTCAGCGACCTGCTGGCCCCATGATGGGCCGATCAGGTTCTGGCTGATGTCACTGGCGCCGGCGGCCTTCAGCGATTTTTCGATCTGGGTGGCTTCGGGCTGAGTGAGCGGCTCGACCTGGATCCGGATCGCGTTGTCGCCCGACGTCGTGACCACCGGGTCACCGGCGCTGACCCCGGAGTCGGCGACCGCGTTGCGCATCGCGTCGACGTTGTCACTGGTCGGGCTGATCTGGGCGACGAACTCGACGCCGCCGCGGAACTCCACGCCCTCGTTGATGCCCTTGACGAGCAGGCCGCTGGCCGCGAAGACGACGATGATCGCCGAGATCGTGTACCAGAGCCGGCGCCGCCCGACGAAGTCGAACGAGACCCTTCCGGTGTAGAGGTGCTGACCGAACGAACTGATCCGTCCCATGCCGCTACACCTCCCCCCGTGCCGTCGGTGCCATTCGACTCACGCTGCGACCCTCGATGCCGAGGTGATGCGCGTCGAAGCCGGAGAACCGGTGGCCCTGGCCGAAGAACTTCGTCCTGGCCAACAGTGCCACCAACGGTTTGGTGAAGAAGAACACGATGAACACGTCGATGATCGTGGTGAGACCGAGGGCGAACGCGAAACCGCGGACCACGCCGATCGCGAAGATGTAGAGCACCAACGCGGCCAGGAACGACACGGCATCGGCCGCCAGGATGGTCATCCGGGCCCGTCTCCAGCCCGCCTCGACCGCCAGCCGCAGCGATTTGCCGTCGCGTACCTCATCGCGGAGTCGTTCGAAGAAGACGATGAACGAGTCCGCGGTGATGCCGATCGCCACGATGAGACCGGCGATTCCCGGCAGGGTCAGCGTGAAGCCCATGCTCTTGCCGAGCAACAGCACCATCGCGTACGTGATCGCCGCCGACATGCCGAGGGAGGCGACGACGACGAGACCGAGGCCGCGGTAGTAGACCATGCAGTACGCGATCACCAGCGCGAGTCCGAAGGCGCCGGCCAGCAGGCCCGCATAGAGCTGGTTGCCGGCCAGAGACGGCCCCTCCACCGTCACGCCGTTGATCTCGAACGCGAGCGGCAGCGCGCCGTACTTCAGGGAGTTGGCCAGATCCTGCGCCGACTGCTGACTGAAGTTGCCGCTGATCTGGGCCTGGCCGTCGTTGATGGCGTTGTCGAAGACCGGCGCCGACAGCACCTGGCCGTCGAGCACGATGGCGAACTGCGACTGCTGGCCGAACATCGCCTGGCTGATCTCGGACAGGGTGGTGGTGGCATCGCCGTTGAGGTCGAGGTTGACCGTCCAGCCGAGGCCCTGCTGCGGGATCGTGGCGCTGGCGTCGTCGAGTTGGGTGCCCGCGATCAGCGAAGGACTGAGGACGTACTTGTTGCCGTCCTTGTCGCAGGTGACCAGCGGCTGGTTCGCGACGTCGTCGACCTTGGGCGCGATGCCGTTCGGCGGACAGTCG
>DATFRX010000071.1:0-5424 GCA_035262905.1 Nocardioidaceae bacterium | reverse complement strand
GGTCGCGCCGAGGCCGCGACTGCCGCACGGCACAAGCTGCTCGCCGCCCTCCCCGATCTGCAGTCGTCGCTGGCCGAGGCATCGTCGCGCCGGTTCCATCTCGACGCGCCCAGGTGGGGCCGTCCGGTGGCGACGCCGGCCGCCCTGTCCGATCTGGCCGACGCGGTCTGGGCGGATCGGCGAGTACGCATCGACTATCGCCGCGACGGTGACGTGGTGAGCCGGCTGATCGAGCCGTACGGACTCGTCCTGAAGCAGGGCGTCTGGTACGCCGTCGCCCGCGTCGACGACTCCTATCGCAGCTACCGGGTCGATCGGGTCGAGGCGGTCGACGACACGGGTGAGAGCTTCGAGCGCGATCCGGGGTTCGAGCTGGAGACCTGGTGGGACCGACATGCCGCCGCGTTCGAGGCCAGCCTGCTGCACCGCCGCGTGACCGTCCGGCTGAGCCCGCGCGGTCGGCGGCGGCTATGGGGCGTCGTGGAGTACGCCGCCGCCCGCGAGGCACTGTCCGGTGTCACGGCCGCCGAGGCGGACGGCTGGACCGTCGTCGAGTTGCCGACCGAGAGCCTCGAGTTCGCCGCCGCGGCGATCATCGCGCTCGGCGCCGAAGCCGAGGCCCTCGGACCGCCGAAGCTCCGCGACCAGGTGGCCGAGATCCTCCGGACGGCCGCCGCCCGCTATGCCGATTCCGCGTTGGCCGGCCGCTCGGCCTGACTCAGTCGTGCGCGTTCCAGACCTCGGGCAGCCAGCCCTTGTTCTCCCAGAACGGCGTCGTCGACTGCCCGTTGACGTCGGTGAAGCCGTACTCGTCGGCGAGCTCGATCACGGTCAGCAGCTTGCCGGTGTGCCGGTCGACGTCGGCATCGCTCGCCAAGGCGGCGACCGCGCGGCCGACGAACTCGACCGACTCGGTCTGTACCTCCTCTTCCTCGGTCAGGTTCATGTGCTCGACGCTCATCCAGCCCGGTGAGACGGCCACAGCGGTCACGCCGTACTTCCCCATGTGGTAGGCGACGCCGACCGGGATCCGGTTGATCGCCGTCTTGACGACGTCGTAGTAGAGCTGCCCGTGGTAGTCGTCGCGGACCGCCCAGGTGGTGAACACGACCAGGCCGTCCCGGGTGTCGTTGAGTAGCGGCGCGGCAGACTGGATCGTGACGATGTGCGAGCGCAGTCCGGCGGTGTACATCAGGTCGAGATGGGCCAGGTCGAGCTCCCACAGCGGATCGCCGCCGACATCCATCTCATAGCCGCCCCAGGCGTTCGACACGAGGAGGTCGAGTCGGCCCTGCTCACGGCCTACTCGGTCGAAGAACTCGCGTACCTGGTCGGCGTCGGTGTGGTCGACCGCGACCGGAATGCCCTTGCCGCCGGCCGCGGTGACCTCGTCGGCGGTGTCCTCGATCGTCTCGGGCCGGCCGGTCGGACTGCTGCCGGCGCGGGTCGTACGACCGGTCACGTAGACGGTCGCTCCATGGCTGCCGAGAACTCTGGCGATGCCACGGCCACCGCCGCGACTCGCCCCGGTGACGACGGCGATCTGCTCTCGTAGTGGTTTCATGCCGCCATCGTCGGACGGGTCACCTGACACCTCCTGTCAGGTAGCAATGAACTCGTTTGCGGCGACGAACCAGACCCGACAGGCTCGACGGCATGCATCTGATCGACACCGGATGGGACAGCCGAGCCTGGATCGTGGATGGCAGGTGGCTGGACCGCGAGCCACGTCGGCCCGAAGTCGACGAGCGGCTGCGCGCCGAGGTCACGCTGATGACCTGGCTCGCGCCGCAACTGCCCTTGCCGGTGCCCGAGCCCACGATCATCCGAGACGAACCGCTCCGGATCCGGCACCGACTGCTCGTGGGCGAGCCGATCGACGAGGGCTCCACGACGATCGGCACTGCCCTCGGGAAGTTCCTCCGGGCACTGCATGGGGTGTCGCCGGCCGATGCCGCTCGGCACGGTGCGCTGGATGTCGAGGCGGCCCACGACCAACTGTCTGGGGAGATCGGCCGGATGCGACGGGACGTGCTCCCGATGCTCGACGGCGACGCGGCGGTGGACGGGACCCGACTGCTGGATGCGTGTGCCGCGCCGCCGTCGAGTCCGGCCCTGGTGCATGCCGACCTCGGTCCGGAGCACATTCTGATCGCCGACGGCGCAGTCGCCGGTGTGATCGACTGGACCGACTCCCGGATCGGCGACCCCGCGATCGATCTGGCCTGGCTGCTCCACGGCACGTCCGCACCGGTCGCGATGGCGATCGCCACGGCCTACGGCGTCGACGACACGCTGCGGCGCCGGGCCCATGATTGGCATCTGCTCGGGCCGTGGCACGAGGTGCTCTACGGCCTCGACATCGGCGACGACGGCTACGTGGCGAGCGGGCTGGCCGGCGTACGCAAACGACTGGCGGCCGCCGGCCCGTGAGCCGACGGCCGCCGCGGAGCTGAAGTCAGAGGCTGAAGCCGGACCCGCCGGCCTGGTAGCCCCTCGACTGGTTCGTCTGGTAGTGGACGTTCCGCTCGGCCTCGGTCAGATCGCGGGCCGGCTGATGCCGGATGCCCCGCGCCCGCCCGCTGCTCCACCAGGCGAGTGCGACCAGCCCGGCGACGACGACTACGACGGCAATGAGAATGATCCAGACCATGAGACAGGCTCCTTACCCCAAAGGATCGGGCTCGACGGTGACACGGAACAGCTCAGCCCAGGGTGGGCGGCTGCGGCACATGCCCGGTCGCTCGCCTCTGCGACTGGGTCATGTGACGATTCGGCGGGTACCTCTTGATCGGCTCGGAGCGACCGCTGCTCCACCAGGCCAGTGCGACCAGCCCGGCGACGACGGCAGCGACGGCAATGAGAATGATCCAGACCATCAACTGGCCTCCCTACCCCACGGATCGGAACTGAAGTCTACCGGTTCCGACACGTTGCGGGTAAGTCCGACATCGCAGGCGGGCTACCGACGCCGCTTGCGTCGCGCGCCCAGGGCGGCCGCCAGGTTGACGCCGACGATCCCGGCCCAGGCGATCGCGATGCCGTAGACGTCGCCGAAGATGCCGGCCACGACGGTGATCGGGATGCCGATGCCCATCGACGAGATGGCCAGATCCTTGTCGTAGCCTTCCGGCTCGCGGGCGTCGACCTCGGCCTCGACACGCTTCTCGATGGCCTCGTCGACCCGTTCGAGAAAGGCCTCGACCAACGCCGGTTCGTAGCTCTTGTCGAGATCGCTGCGGGCCGCGACGATCGCTTCCAGGTCCTTGGCGAGGCGTTCGGAATCCTCGGTCGCGGACATCGCGTGCCGTCGCTACAGGTACTGGCCGGTGTTGGCGACCGTGTCGATCGAACGACCCGGCTCGGTGCCCTCCTTGCCGGAGATGAGCGTCCGGATGAAGACGATCCGCTCGCCCTTCTTGCCCGAGATCCTCGCCCAGTCGTCGGGGTTGGTCGTATTGGGCAGGTCCTCGTTCTCCTTGAACTCGTCGACCACGGCCTGCATCAGGTGGTGCACCCGCAGGCCCTTCTGGTTCGACTCGATTAGGTCCTTGATCGCCATCTTCTTGGCCCGGTCGACGATGTTCTCGATCATCGCGCCGGAGTTGAAGTCGCGGAAGTAGAGGACTTCCTTGTCACCGTTGGCGTAGGTGACCTCGAGGAAGCGGTTCTCCTCGGTCTCGGCGTACATCCGCTCGACGATGCGCTGGATCATGCCCGACACGCAGGCCACGCGGTCGTCGCCGAACTCCTTCAGATCCTCGGCGTGCAACGGCAGCTCGGGCAGGAGGTACTTGCTGAAGATGTCGCGGGCCGACTCGGCGTCGGGCCGCTCGATCTTGATCTTGACGTCCAGCCGGCCTGGTCGCAGGATCGCCGGATCGATCATGTCCTCGCGGTTGGAGGCACCGATCACGATGACGTTCTCGAGGCCCTCGACGCCGTCGATCTCCGACAGCAGCTGCGGGACGATCGTGTTCTCGACATCGGACGAGACGCCGGAGCCGCGTGTACGGAACAGCGAGTCCATCTCGTCGAAGAACACGATGACCGGGGTGCCCTCGCTGGCCTTCTCACGAGCTCGCTGGAAGACCAGCCGGATGTGCCGCTCGGTCTCACCGACGTACTTGTTGAGCAGCTCCGGGCCCTTGATGTTGAGGAAGAAGCTCTTGCCCTCTTCACCGGTCTTGGCCGCCACCTCCCGGGCCAGCGAGGCGGCGACCGCCTTGGCGATCAGCGTCTTGCCGCAGCCGGGCGGGCCGTAGAGCAGGATGCCCTTCGGTGGCGTCAGCCGATGCTCGGTGAACAGGTCGGGATAGAGGTAGGGCAGCTCGATGGCGTCGCGGATCGCTTCGATCTGGCCGCGCAGGCCGCCGATGCTCTCGTAGTCGATGTCCGGGACCTCTTCGAGGATGAGCTCCTCGACCTCGGTCTTCGGCACCTTCTCGTAGACGTAGCCGGCCCGCGAATCGAGCAGGAGCGAGTCGCCGGCCCGCAGCTTCTCGTCGCGTAAAGACTCGGCGATCCGGACGATCCGCTCCTCGTCGGCGTTGCCGATGACCAGCAGCCGGTCGCCGCCCGGCATCGTCTCCTTGAGCATGACGACCTCGCCGACCTCTTCGAACTCGAGGGCGGCGACGACGTTGAGCGCCTCGTTGAGCAGGACCTCCTGGCCCTTGCGGAGCTCGTCGACCTCGACCGACGGGCTGACCGACACGCGGAGCTTGCGGCCACCGGTGAACACGTCGACGGTCTCGTCGTCGTTGCGGTTGAGGAAGGTGCCGAATCCGGTCGGCGGCTGGGCGAGACGATCGACCTCCTCCTTGAGCGTCAGGATCTGGTCGCGAGCCTCGCGGAGGGTGTTGGTGAGCCGGTCATTCTGAGCCGACAACGTCGACAGCCGGGCCTGCGTTTCGGCCAGCCGGGCCTCGAGACTCCGGCTGTCGCTCGGGCCTGAAGACAGGCGCCGACGCAGGTGTTCCACCTCGGCCCGCAAGTACGTGATTTCACTCTCGGCTTGCTCGGGCGAGCGAGTCTGATCCGGCTGCTCCGACATCGCGACACCTCCACCTACGCTGGTCCTCTCCGACCCTACTCTCGGTACGCAGCGTACGGCCCCCGTCCCACAATCGTGTCGAGATCGTCACGATTGTGTTCCTGGGCACAATGGGCGCCATGACGAAGCTGGAGCTGCGCCCGATCGGGGTGGTCGAAGGCGGCCGCGACGAGATCTTCGAGGACGGCTGGGGCGCGGTCGAGGCCCGCATCGTGCTCGATCCGGAGGTCGTGGGCGACGACGCGACGGTCGGCCTGGAGGAGTTCTCGCACCTCGAGGTTCTCTACGCTTTCGACCGGGCGTCGAAGGTCCGCGTCGGCACTCGTCATCCGCGGGGCAATCCCCGCTGGCCGAAGGTCGGCATCCTC
>DATFRX010000070.1:0-6786 GCA_035262905.1 Nocardioidaceae bacterium | reverse complement strand
CATGGTCCCTCCCCAGGGATGTGGTCTGTTGTCGGCTAATACGGTCCAAACCGCCGTCGGGATTCTCCTGGTTCGGCCGCCGACGTTCGATTCCGAGCGTCACCCCACCCCGTGCTGCGCCGATCACGCATAGTCGAGAATCAGCGATGTGGAGATCGACTGGCACACCGGTGACCGGGCCGAGCTGCGACCGCTCTTCGAGCTCGCCGAGGACTCGCAGACTCAGCTGGATCAGTACATCGGCCTCGGCCGGATCCTGGTCGCGCGGCGCGACGGGGCGATCCTCGGTCAGCTCCAGCTGATCCCCTGGCCGCAGTCCGGTGAGATCGACGCCGGTGAGATCGAGATCAAGAGCCTCGGCGTCACGCCGGATGCGCAGGGCACCGGCATCGGCCGCGCCCTGATCGACGCCGCGGTCGAGCGATGCGTGGCTGACGGCTGGGTCCGGCTCCTGGTCTCCACCGCGGCTGCCGACACCGGGAACCTGCGGTTCTACCAGCGGGTGGGATTCCGGATGCTGTCGATCGAGCGCGATGCATTCACCCCCGCGACCGGCTATCCGGATCCGATAGTGATCGACGGCATCCCGCTCCGGGACCGAGTCTGGCTCTCCCAGGACCTCTCGCACGACGGACGGAGCTCACGATGAACCAGACGTACGGCACGCTGCGCGTCGCGCGTGACGAAGGGGTGCTGAGCGTCGTGATGGACGCGCCGCCACTCAACCTGATCGGCCCGGAGCTAGTACGCGATCTGGTGAGCCTGCTCGGCGAAGTGGAGTCCGACGCGGACACCCGGGTCGTGGTGCTTGCCAGCGCGGACCCGGAGTACTTCGTGGCGCATGTCGATCTGACCAAGGTCGCGGAGTACACCGCGGAGGCGGCCAAGGCGGGCGGTCCGGACGACGCGTCGCTGGGCATGCTGTGGCACAAGCTCAGCGAACTGCCGGCCGTGACGATCGCGAAGCTGCGTGGCAGGGGCAGGGGTGCTGGCAGCGAGCTGGCGCTGGCCTGCGACATGCGGTTCGCCGCCCGGGAGAACGCCGTGATCGGCCAGCCCGAGATCGGCTTCGGGGTCCCGCCCGGCGCCGGTGGCGTACAGCATCTCGCTCGGCTCCTCGGGCGTGGGCGCGCGATGGAGGCGATCCTCGGCGCGGCCGACTTCGACGCCGACACGGCCGAGCGCTACGGCTGGATCAACCGCGCGCTGCCCGATGCCGAGCTGGACGCGTTCGTGGACCGGCTCGCCCGTCGGATCGCGTCGTTCCCCGCCGACGCTGTGCGATCCACCAAGCAGGTGCTGAACGGACTGACCATGCCGGAGCCGGACGCGCTCCGGGCCGACGCCCGTCGGTTCCAGCAGCTGGTCCGTTCCGAGACCGTGCAGGGCCGCACCGCCACCTTGTTCGAGCAGGGACTGCAGACCCGCGGCCCGCTCGAGCAGGACCTCGGCGATCGCCTCGGACTGCTGCCACCCGCGTAACGAAGCCGGGTCAGACCGCCATCGGCGTGGCTCCGATCGCGGCCATGATCGCCTCGCCCTCGACGCGCTGTTCCCCGCCGGCGAGGACCAGCGAGCGAGCGTGCTGATAGCGGCATCCGGCGGCGGCGAAGGCACCGGCCACTGTCAGGAGACCTTCGGTGTCACCGGCGTCGACGGCCGCGGCCCGCTCGACGATCGCCGACGCGATCCGGTTCGATCGAACGACGAACCTCGCCCGGTCGAGGCGGTCGCGCCGGTCGGGCAGGGCAGCGAACACCCCTGCTTCGGCCCACACCGCTGCGTACCACGACCGCCAGGCTGAGTCGTGCCAGGGCTTGAACGACGCCGGCTCGGCCGCGACGTGCGACAGCGCGTCGGAGATCTCACCGCGATGCAGCGCCACGATCCCAGCGAAGGCGGGTCGATAGATGGTCTGCCTGCCGCGGATCGGATCCACCACCCTGGCCATCTCGGCGCGGATGTCCTCCCATTCCCGCTCGGCCTCGCGGTCGCCTCGGATGCCGTGCGCCATCGCCGCAGCGGCCGGCGCGAACGCAACCCCTCCGATCGTGGGTCGGCCCGCCTCGATCCAGCCCCGGCGGAAACGATCCGCGAGCGCGACGGCCTCGTCGAGGTCGCCCGCGATCGCCGCCACGGTGAGCAGCCACTCGACCGCAAGATGATCCGCCTCGCGGAAGAAGGGCAGCTGGCTGCGTTGCCGTGCGTAGCGGCGCGCGGCCTCGAGGTCGCCGACCGCCAGCGAGACCATCGGCGCCATATGAAGGACGTCCGATGCCTCCCACGCCATCTCGACGTCGTCGACCTTCGGCGCGACCAGCTCAAGCCGGCGTCGGACGGTCTCGACGGCCGCCTCGTATTCCCCGGAGAACAGCCGCACTGCCGTCACCTGGTCGAGCGCGTGGCTCTCCAGACGGATGTCCCCGACTCGATGGGCCAGCTCGACGGCTCGCTCGGCTAGGTCGTCATACGTCGGGTCGATCTCGTCCTCCGGCGTGGTGACCGTCAGGACCGCCGCCTCGACATGGATATCCCCGATCGCCAGGACGCGCGCCTCGGCGAGTAGCGCCCGCTCCTCGCCGGGCGGCGGCAGCTCGGACATGACGCCGGGTGCGTTGGTGATCAGCTCGGCCGCGCTCATGAGCTCGAGGGCGGCGCGACGCCGGTCGCCGGCCTGGCGAGCCGCCTCGGCCGCGGCCCGGTAGTGCCGGATCGCGTCGTTGCCCAGATGCCGCCCCCAGGCCACGGCAGCGCAGAAATGCAGGGCCTCGGCTGCTTCGGCGGGATCAGCGGCCAGCGCGGCGGCCTCCTCGTACCGCTCCTGAGCCTCGCTCGGCTTCCCGCGGGCGTAGGCGAGTCGGGCCAGACGCATGGCGAGGTCGCGGGCGTCCGCACGGCGCTCGGGCTGACCGGCGGCCCAGCGCAGCCCGGCCCGCAGGTCGTCGGCCACCTCGTCGAAGGCGGCGCTCGACGGCGCTGCCTCCAACCGAGCCGTGCTCGCCTGGCACCAGCTCAGATGACGACCGTGTACGTCGTCGAGCTCGCCGATCTCCTCGATCCGCTCGGCGCCGTACTGCCGGATCGTCTCCAGCATCCGATAGCGAGTGCCGTCCGGACCGGCGTTCGCCACCAGCAGATTGTGATCGGACAGCCGGCCGAGCGAGCTTGCCACCTGACCGGGGAGCAACGGCGCGAAGCCGGTCACCTCGGCGGCGGCCGCAGCCGTGAACGGCGCCGCGAACAACGAGGCGCGACGCAGCACCGCGCGGTCGACCTCGTCGAGCAGCCCGAAGCTCCAGTCGAGCGCCGATCGGGCCGACCGGTGCCGGTCGTCGAGCCGGGTACCGCCGGCCAGCAGACCCAGTTGGTCGCTCAACCCGGACTCGAGACCATCCACCCCCAATGTTCCTGCCCGGGCGGCCGCCAGCTCGATCGAGAGCGCGATGCCGTCGAGCTCGTCGCAGATCCGCGCGATCCGGTCCCGGTCGCTCGCGGCTGGCGTCGACCAGCCGGCCATCGCCGCCCGCTCGACGAACAGCGTGATCGCGTCGCCGTGCTCCTCACCGTCCTCGACTGACAGGCCGGGCACGGCGAACACGTACTCGTACGGCACCGCCAGCCGGACCCGACTCGTCGCCAGCACCGTCGCACGCGGACAGCCGGTGAGCAGCCGTTCGACGAACGTGGTCACGCCGTCCAGGAGGTGCTCGCAGTTGTCGAGCACGACCAGCGCCTCGGCCGACGCCAGCTTGGACACCACCGTGTCGGTCGGCGACCGGCCCGGCTGCTCGCCGAACCCGAGTACGCCGGCCACCGTGGCTCCGACCATGGCGGCATCGGTCACCGGCACCAGGTCGACGTACCACCCGCCGTCGGCATGCCGATCGATGACGTCGGTCGCCACTGCCAGCGCAAGCCGGGTCTTTCCCACCCCACCAGGACCGACGGCCGTGACCAGCCGGTGCCAGCTCAGCGCCTCGGCGAGCGCCTCCCGCTCGGCCGCCCGACCTACGAACGAGGTCAGCGGCGACGGCATCGAAGCACCCGGGGCCGGAGCCGGCGGCCGGTCGACGGCCTGCAGGGAACCGGTCAGCTCGGCCAGCGCCCGACGGTCAGCCAGGTTCAGCTTGCGCAGCAGCGACGACACGTGGCTCTCGACCGTCCGGATCGAGATGAACAGCCGCCGCGCGATCTCGGCATTGGTCAGGTGGTCTCCGACCAGCGTCAGCACCTCGGCCTCACGGTCGGAGACGCCAGCCTCGATCAGCAGCTGAGACTCGTGCATCGCGCCGTCCGTCATCCGTGGCATGCCTCACCCTGGCCCGCCGGCACCGCCCGCGCAACGACCCGGCCGCGTTGCTCGCCGGCGGTTGACGACCCGACTGTCGGCCGAGGCGCGATCGGCCCACAAGGGCCAAAGGTCCCCGCGGCAGGACGGTGTAGGTTCTCGGCGCTGGACACCATCCGATGCGCAGAGGGAGCCGCTGCGGTGGACGTCACCTCAGGTCCGCGCCTGCCGATCACCGGCGAGCGGACGGTGCCTGGCGTGTGGCACGAGAACTACTGGTTCCGGCGGCACGAGGCGGTCTACGTCCCGATCGCGACCGAGGTGGCCGGCGCGGTCGTGCTCGAGGCCGGCTGCGGCGAGGGCTACGGCGCGCGGCTGCTTGCGGATCGGGCTCGATACGTCGTGGCGGTGGACTACGACGCGAACGCGATCGGACACGTCGGCCGGACCTACCCAGGGCTCCCCGTCGTACGCTGCAACCTGGTCACGCTGCCATTCGCCGCCGACTCGTACGACGTCGTCGTGAGTCTGCAGACGATCGAGCATCTGTGGGATCAGGACGGGTTCCTCGCCGAGTGTCGCCGGGTGCTGCGGCCGGACGGGCGGCTGATCCTGTCGACGCCGAACCGATTCACCTTCCCACCCGACAATCCATTCCACTACAAGGAGTTGTCACCGGCGGAGCTCCGGAGGCTGGTCGGTCGGCACGGTCGGCTTGCGTCGCTCCGTGGCGTACGGCACGGGCCGGCGTTGCTCGACTGGGAGCGCCGGCACGGATCGATTGTCGACGCTCAGCTCGCGGCCACACCGGATCGGTGGTCGACCGCGCTCGCCGAGCGGGTGGGTGCGGTCGGCGTCGACGACTTCGTGATCGCTGCCGACGAGGTGGAGACCAGCCTCGACCTGGTCGCGGTCGTGACGTTCGGGTAGCTCAGTTTCGCCTAGCTCACGGGCGGATGACCGACGAGACGATCTTGCCACCGATCAGCCAGGCCACGGCGGCCAGACCCCAGTTGACCAGCGCCGTCTTGGTCGCCGCGTTGTCACCGTCGAAGGTGAACATGCCGTTGAACGGGCCGTCGAGGTCGTGCGCCCATCCGACGACGTGATGGACGAGGTCGTTGCTGCGGTTGGCGTCGAGCGCGATCAACAGGGCACCGGCGGCCAGGATCACCGCGGCGACGACGCACACGATCCAGACGATGGCGGCGAGTCGCTCGCGTACACCGGACACCGCGTCCGCGACCTGGCCGCGCGTGACGACGGGCCCATTGCGGCGTGACCCGGACGGCGTGGCCGGCTCGGCGCGGGTCGGAGGTGCAGGCGACGCGGCGGGCTCGGTCGCTCCCGATGCGGCCGCAGATGACGCGGCGGCCGGACCCGGCTCGCTCGGCGTGGGCTCCGGCCCTTCGCTCGATGTGGACTCGGAGGAGCTGGAGTCGCTGGTCGTCACCATCTCGGTGTCCTTCCAGGTGCGTACGTACATGACGCCCCTCCATATCCGTCCCGGGAATCGGATTCACGCAGCACGCAGTATGCCGTAATTAACCCTTGAGTAACATGCCTCCCCGATGCGCGTACTCATGTTGTCGTGGGAGTACCCCCCGCTCGTGTACGGCGGCCTCAGCCGCCATGTGGAGGGCCTGTCGGAATCGCTCGCCGCGGCCGGTCACGAGGTCGTCGTCGTCACTCAGCACACCGACGAGGCCCCACTCGACTCGGTCGTCGGCGACGTGCGGATCGTCCGGGTGCCACGCGATCCGCCGCTGGTGCCGATGGAGGATCTGCTGGCCTGGACGATGGCGCTCGACCATGCCCTGACCCGGGCCGCGCTCGCCGTCGGATCCGGCTGGCGACCCGACATGGTGCACGGTCACGACTGGCTGGTCGCGCACACCGGCGCCACCCTCAAGGAGGCATGGTCGGTGCCGCTGGTCGCCACGGTCCATGCGACCGAGGCGGGCCGGCATCAGGGCTGGCTGCCGGCGCCACTCAACCAGGCGATCAACTCGCTCGAGTGGTGGGTCACGTACCAGGCGCGTCGCGTCATCACGTGCTCGCAGGCGATGCGATGGGAGGTGACCCGGCTCTTCGAGCTGCCCGCCGCCAAGGTCGATGTGATTCCAAACGGCGTCGACACCGGGCGGTGGCAGTCGCCTGCCACGACGGTACGGGAGGCTCGGACGACCTGGGCCGGCGATGGTCCAATGCTGTTGTACAGCGGCCGATTGGAGTACGAGAAGGGCGTCCACACCGTGCTCGACGCGATGCGGCGGCTGCGCGCTCGGCATCCAGGAGTGCGCCTTGTCGTGGCCGGCCGCGGCTCCCAGGAGGATGCGCTGCGCGCCCAGGCCCGTCGGCTGCGGCTGGGACGGTCGGTGCGATTCGCGGGCTGGCTGGACGATGCCGACCTGAGCGCGTTGGCAGCCGCAGCCGACCTCGCACTCGTGCCGTCGCTCTACGAGCCGTTCGGTCTCGTGGCACTGGAGGCAGCGGCC
>DATFRX010000069.1:0-8890 GCA_035262905.1 Nocardioidaceae bacterium | reverse complement strand
GTCCTCTGCGTTGCCGCGACGAGCCGGCGGATCGCCGCGGCACGACTGATGGATCCATCTCGGTGACATCGACGGTCGGAAGTCTCAACGTGAACGACGAGCCTTGGCCCGGTTCACTCCACACGACGATATCGCCGCCGTGACTGGCGGCCACATGCTTCACGATCGAAAGGCCGAGTCCGGTGCCGCCGGTGTCGCGCGACCGGGCCGGATCGAGCCGGTAGAACCGTTCGAAGATCCGGTCCAGCTCCGCCTCGGGGATGCCGATGCCCTGGTCGCTGACCGTGATCTCGACGGAGGGTCCGTGCACGTCGCCGCGGTTGCTGTGCCGCACCATGACCGCGACCCGGGCGCCCTCCGGACTGTAGGTCACCGCGTTCTCGATCAGGTTGCTGACGGCCACGAGCAGTTGGTCGCTGCTGCCCAGCACCACGAACTGGTCGTCGCATCGGGCCACCAGGCCGATGTCCTTGGCCTCGGCGTCGATCCGGCTGCGGTCGAGTGCCGCCTCGACGACGTCGTTGATCAGTACGTCGGTGGGTTCGTCGATCAGCTCGTCGCCCTGGAGGCGGGACAGCTCGATGATCTGCTGGACCAGCCGGTTCAACCGGTCGCTCTCGGTCTGCATCCGTCCGGAGAAGCGGCGAACCGCCTCCGGGTCCTCGGCCGCCTCGCCGACCGCCTCGGCGAGCAGGTTCAGTGCTCCCACCGGCGTCTTCAACTCGTGGCTCACGTTGGCGACGAAATCACGCCGGATCGTCTCGACGCGGCGCTCCCTGGTGCGGTCCTCGGCCAGGACGAGCACGAGGCGAGAGCTGAGCGGAGCGACCCGGGCGACCACGTGGACCGGCAGGTTCGACCGCTCTCGGGTCAGCATCAGCTCGCCCTCGCGGATCTCGCCGGTCGTCCGAACGGTCTGGATCATCGACGACAGGTCGGCCGGAAGCACCTGATC
Organism: Nocardioidaceae bacterium; assembly: GCA_035262905.1. Classification (GTDB taxonomy): domain Bacteria; phylum Actinomycetota; class Actinomycetes; order Propionibacteriales; family Nocardioidaceae; genus DATFRX01. The sequence continues at coordinate 7,935 of DATFRX010000069.1, read as the reverse complement.
GCCGCCGACCAGGCCCAACGCGTACGCCGGCGCCGATGCCTTGAGGACAACGTCCCGATCGTCGACGAGTACCGCAGACGACCGTAGGACGGACAATACGGAGGCGACACCGTCGGGAACTGGAGGGTCCGGCTGTACCGGAATCGACGCTTGCTGACGCTCACTGAGCCGCCAGGCGAAGACCGCACCACCGGCAAGGAGGACCGCGACCGCGGCTAAGACGATCGCGAGGGTGACGTCCACAACCAAGATCGTACGGCGCAGTTCACCCGAGCTTCGCTCTGGCGGGCACCCCTGACCTGCGGTTTCGATCACTGTTCATGCTACGTTCACGGCAGGTCGCTTACCCGTCACCCTTGCTACCTAGAGTGCCAACATGCGTGATCTTTACTTCGACCAGCTCGACGCGATCGTCGACGACCTGGTCGCGATGACTACCTCGGTGCGCGACGCGGTGCATGAGGCCACAAAGGCCCTGCTCAGCGCCGATCAGAACGCCGCCGAGGCAGTGATCTCGGGCGACCGTGAGATTGACGCCACCCGCGACCTGATCGAGGAGCGCGCGTTAGAGCTCCTCGCCACCCAGCAGCCGGTCGCGATCGATCTGCGGATGCTGGTCGCGGCCCTGCGGATGGTCGCCGATCTCGAACGCATGGGGGATCTTGCGGTCCACATCGCCAAGGTGGCCCGCATGCGGTTGCCCGACGGCGCCGTTCCGGAGACCGAGCGCCCGACCATGTCGAAGATGGCCGACGTCGCCGTACGGATGGTCGACGCCACCGCGCGGATCGTGGCCGACCGGGACGTGGACGCAGCGCGCGGCCTCGCCGATGAGGACGATGAGATGGACGAGCTCCGTCGCTCGCTGTTCCTGACGTTGCTGTCCGACGACTGGAGCCACGGCGTCGAGCCGGCGATCGACATCGCGCTGCTCGGTCGCTACTACGAGCGGATCGGCGATCACGCCGTCTCCATGGGCAAGCGGGTCGTCTACTTCGTTACCGGCGAAACCCCGATCAGCGCCGACACGCCCTAGGGCTGGGGGGCTTGGGGCGCGTCGCGCGCTACCGCCCTTGGCTGCGCACCGCCTCGATGGCGGCTGCCGCGGCCTGCGGATCGAGGTACTCGCCGCCAATGGTGATCGGCCGCAGGTCGGCGTCCAGCTCGTACAGCAGCGGGATGCCGGTCGGGATGTTCAGCCCGACGACGGCCTCCTCGCTCATGTCGTCGAGGTGCTTGACCAGCGCGCGCAGTGAGTTGCCGTGCGCGGTGACCAGGACGGTCGCACCTGAGCGCAGGTCGGGGATGATCGCGTCGTACCAGTAGGGCAGCATCCGATCGAGCACGTCGGCCAGACACTCCGTACGCGGCATCAGCTCCGGCGGCAGGTCCGCGTAGCGGGGGTCACCGACCTGGCTGTACTCGTCGGCGTCGTCGAGCGGTGGCGGCGGCGTGTCGTACGACCGGCGCCACAGCATGAACTGCTCTTCGCCGTACTGCTCCAGGGTGGCCTTCTTGTCCTTGCCCTGCAGGGCGCCGTAGTGGCGCTCGTTGAGTCGCCAGGACCGGCGCACCGGGATCCAGTGCCGGTCGATGCCGTCGAGGCAGATCTCGGCGGTCCGGATGGCGCGGCGAAGGACCGACGTGTGGAGCACCTCCGGCAGCAACGCCCGCTCCCGCAGGAGTTCGGCGCCCCGAGCCGCCTCGGCCCGGCCCTTGTCGTTGAGCGGAACGTCGACCCAGCCGGTGAACAGGTTCTTGGCGTTCCACTCACTCTCGCCATGGCGCAACAGCACGAGTCGATAGGACGCAGTCATGTCATCGAGCCTATCGAGCCCATGAGGGGTCAGCGCTCGAGCCAGCCGCGGAAGGCGTCAAGGTTGCGGGTGGACTCACCACGGGCCCGCCGCCACTCCCACTCCTTGCGGATCGACGACGCGAAACCGAGCTCGAGAATGGTGTTGAACGACTCGTCGGCGTAGCTCAGGACCGAGCCGAGCAGCCGATCCACCTCATCGATCGTGACCGCCTGGAGCGGCAGCCGGCCGTCCAGGAAGATGTCGCCGTTGTGGTCCACGGCGAAGGCGACCGCGTACATCTTGAGGTTGCGCTCGAGCAGCCAGCGATAGACCGCCTCGTGGTTCTCGTCCGGATGCCGCGCCACGAAGGCGTGCACCGCCAGGGCCTGCTTGCCGATCTCGAGGCGGCAGGCGGTCTTGAGCTTGCGCTCCCCCGGCAGCTCCACCTCGACGACGCCGTCGCGCGGCTCGGAGTACGTCAGCTCGCTCGACCGCAGGTAGTCGCGGACGACGCCGATCGCCTGCTCGCGGAGCTCGTCGGTCACGACACCGCGAGGCGGGGACGCGGGAGCTCGGCCATGGCAGCACGGTAGACCCGCATCGTCTCGTGCGCCGTCTGCCCCCAGCCGAACCGGGCCGCGTGCCGCTCCGCGAGCCGTCCCATCAGCTGCAGCCGGGCCGGCGACGCGAGCAGCTCGTCGAGGACCCGGGCCCACTCGACCGGGTCGTGCCCCTCGATCAGCCGGCCGGTACGCCGGTCGCGTACCGCCGTCGGGAGACCGCCGACCGCCGCGGCGGCCACCGGAGTGCCACAGGCCTGGGCCTCCAGCGCGACCAGACCGAAGGACTCGCTGTAGGAGGGGACGCAGACCACGTCGGCGGCGGAGTACCACCGGGCCAGCTGCTCCTGGGCCATGGCGGGCTCGAAACGTACGACATTGCCGAGACCCAGCTCCGACACGAGCCGGCGCAACCCCTCAGGCTGGTCGGGTCCGGGTCCGGACTGACCACCGACCACTGCGACGACCAGCCGTCCGGCCAGACCCGGTGCGCGGTCGAGCAGCGCCCGAGCCGCCCGGATCAAGACGTCCGGTGCCTTCAGCGGCTGCAGCCGACCGGCGAACAGCAGCATCCGCGCGTCCGGCCGGATGCCGAGCTCGGCCCGGACCCCACGGCGAGGCAGCGGCGCGAACGCGGTCAGGTCGACACCGGGATGCACGACGTCGACCAGGCCGGGGTCCGCGTCGTAGTGCCGGATCAGGTCGTCGGCCTCACCACGGGTGTTGGCGATCAGCCGGTCGGCCGCGTCGACGACCTGCTGCTCACCGACGATTCGGGTGAGTGGCTCCGGCGGCTCGTCGGCGATGCCCGCGGCGTTCTTGATCTTCGCCATCGTGTGCATCGTGTGAATCAGCGGCACCGACCAGCGGTCACGCGCGACGGCTCCGACCTGGCCGGACAGCCAATAGTGCGAGTGGATCACGTCATAGCGGTACGGCGCGTGCTCCGCCTCGACCCGGAGCACCTCGCGTACGAAGGTGCAGAGCTGGCTGGACAGGTCGGCCTTGGTCAGGCCCTCGAAGGGTCCGGCCATGACGTTGCGTACGGTCACACCGGGCTCGACGCGTACGGCCGGTGGCTGATCCGACCCGGTCGCCCTGGTGAAGATCTCGGACTCGACGCCGGACCGGGCGAGTTGCCGGGCCAGCTCGAGCACGTAGACGTTCATCCCACCGGCGTCGCCGAAACCGGGCTGCGCCAGCGGAGATGTGTGCACCGACAGCATCGCGACGCGTCGAACGTCGCGCCCTCGGGTAGCGCCCACTGATGCACCTCCACAGTGGGCAACCCGGATCGCGCCGACGGCATTCCGCGCCGTCTCGTCGCGGGTCAGCAGGGGCCTGGGCCGCCGTACTTGAAGCTGCGCGGGCTGGTCCGCTGGTAGCCGTAGAGGCTGGGCGCCGTCACGTTGGGCCGACCTCCCCGGTACGACGCCGTGGTGTTGACGAATCGGATGTCCGACACCCGGGCGCTCTGGCCGGACGGTGCGTGGCCGTTGCCCATGTTGATGCAGCGGCCGACTCCGTTGCGCCGGAACGTGATCTCGCCGAACCACTGGGCGGCCCCGACCTCGTGGAAGCTGCCGTGCCACAGCCGATCGGGGTAGAAGCCGGACCACTTGCCGTTGACGTAGAGGTTCCAACGCTGGTGGTGATGCCGCCAGCCGAGCTGGATCGACGTCCCGGGACGGAGCCGGACGCCCGGCTGCTTGCCCGGACCGCGCTGCCGGAAGCCGCACCGGTCGTAGCAACTCGGCCGATTGTGGTTCCACCGGAACACGAACAGCCGGGTCACGCCGCGATGCCGCCACCAGCCGACCTCGATGATGTTGCCGTACGCGCCGGCCTGGTGGATCGAGATCTCCGCCAGCGAGTGCTCGTTGCGGCGCACCTGTGCCGGATTGTGTACAGAGAAGGTCGCACCGACGCCGGTCGGTCGCTCGCTCCGCCCGAACACGCGGATCAGGCCGGCATAGCGGCGACAGGTGCTGTGCGGCCCGGAGCCCATGCACAGCTTCGGCGCCAGGCGCAGGTCCGGCTGGAGCTTGGCGGCCGGATGTCGCACCGGCGGCGGATCGGGCGGCGCGGGCGCACCGACCGAGCTTGGAGCCGTCACGACTGCCGCAGTGGCGATCGTGGCGACGATGGCAGCAACGAGTACTCGACGAACCCTCCGCACCGGCATGGCGGGACCCTAGGGCGTCGAGGGTTCACTGTCCGCCGTCAGGGTCGCGCGATCACCCGGTCACAGCCAGCCGCGGCCCTTGAAGACCAGGTAGAGGCTGAGACAGGTCTCGAACATCAGCGCCAGTGCCATCGGATAGCCGAGCGTCCACGACAGCTCCGGCATGTGGTCGAAGTTCATGCCGTAGACGGTGCCGATCAGGGTCGGGGCGAACAGAATGGCCGCCCAGGCGGAGATCCGCTTGATCTCCTCGTTCTGCGAGTGTCCCGCCTCGGCCAGCGCCTTGAGGTCCTCGTTCTGCTTCTGGGTCACGAGCGTCGCGTTGACGGTCAGGATGTCCTGGAGCAGCTGACGGAAGCCGTCCACGCGCTCCGTGACGTGCTCGACGTGGTCGCGGACGTCTCGCAGATAGCGCTGCAGCTCCTCGTCGACGTGGTAACGCGTGAACCCGGCACTGAGTCGGGTCAGCATGTCCATCAGGGGCCGGGTCGCGCGCTGGAACTCGATCACCTCGCGAGACAGCTCGTAGATGCGCCGGGACACCGATGGGTCGCCGCGGAACACCTCGGTCTCGATCTCGTCGATGTCGTTCTCGAGTCCCGCGACGACCGGGTAGTAGCCGTCGACGACCCGGTCGAGGATCGCGTAGAGCACTGCCTCGGGGCCGCGCTTGAGCAGGTCGGGGTTGCTCTCCATCCGGCGGCGTACCGCACTCAGATCGGGCGACTCGCTGTGCCGCACCGTGACGACGAAGTTCTCGCCGATGAACACGTGGAGCTCGCCGAACTCGACCTCTTCGACGTCGTCCAGATAGCGGGCTGCCCGCAGTACGACGAACAGGGTCTGGTTGTAGCGCTCCAGCTTCGGCCGCTGGTGGGCCAGGATCGCGTCCTCGAGGGCCAGCTCGTGCAGGTCGAACTCGTCGGCGAGCGAGGCGAGCTGCTGCTCGTTGGGCCGGTAGAGGCCGATCCAGGCCAGCGTGTCGGGGTCCTCGTCGAGCAGCTGGTAGGTCTCAGCCAGCGTCTTCGGGGAGGCGATCCGGTCGCCGTCGCGGTAGATCGCGGAGTCGACGACGCTGGCCTCGGGCGTGGTCGGCGTCGGAGTCTCGGTGCTTTCGTCCGGCGTGTCTGGATTGGAGTTGTTGCGACGGGCTCGATAGCTCCGGCCGGCGAACGGTCGCAGCACCGCCAGCCTGCGGTCGGAGGTCTTGTGCTCGGACATGATGCACCTCGCTCTCGTACGGGCTCGGGCGCCGGCCCGACCGTCACGCAGGAGTCACGTACGAGGTCAGCGCCACCGATTGAATCGGGTTGGGAAAGGGCAACTAGGAGGTTCGCGTCTCACGCGAATCACCTCCTCGGGCCGGTCCGATCTGTCCGTGCACAGGCTTGTGTTACCTGGTACCGCCGCCATGGTAGCCCGATATGACCAGGTCACGCGCATGCCGAGGTCCGCCTGGCCAGGCGCTTTTGCGCAGTAGATGTTGGTGTGAGCATGCCGAGACCCACAACAACTGCGCAAAACCGAGTGAGGGAGCGCACCGTACACTGGTGCGGCCGCGTGTTCGCGCGGACCAACCCCGACGAAGGACCGTACCTCCGCCATGCCCACGCTCACCCGGCCTGACCTGCGCAACATCGCGATCGTCGCGCACGTCGACCACGGCAAGACCACCCTCGTGGACGCGATGCTCTGGCAGTCCGGAGCATTCCGCGAACACCAGGACGTGGCCGACCGGGTGCTCGACTCCGGCGACCTCGAGCGCGAGAAGGGGATCACGATCCTCGCCAAGAACACCGCCGTGCGCTACGCGGGTCCTGGCGCGCCCGACGGCGGGGTCACGATCAACATCATCGACACGCCAGGCCACGCGGACTTCGGCGGCGAGGTGGAGCGCGGACTGTCGATGGTCGACGGCGTCGTACTCCTGGTCGACGCCTCCGAGGGGCCGCTGCCGCAGACCCGGTTCGTGCTCCGCAAGGCACTGGCCGCGCGGCTGCCGGTCGTTCTCGTCGTCAACAAGGTGGACCGGCCGGACGCCCGGATTGCGGCGGTCGTCGACGAGACGTACGAGCTCTTCCTCGATCTGCTCGATACAGACGCGGACCAGACCGCGCTCGACTTCCCGATCGTGTACGCCTCGGCCCGGTCGGGTCGCGCCTCGCTGACGGCACCCGGCGACGGTGAGCAGCCGAACGGCGACGACCTCGAGCCGCTGTTCCTCACGATTCTCGACACGGTGCCGATGCCGACGTACACCGAAGGCGCACCGCTGCAGGCACAGGTGACCAACCTGGACGCGTCGCCGTTCCTCGGCCGCCTGGCGCTGTGCCGGGTCCACGAGGGCACGTTGATCAAGGGCCGCCAGGTCGCCTGGTGCCGCCGCGACGGCTCGGTCGAGCCGGTCAAGATCACCGAGCTCCTCGTCACCGAGGCCCTCGACCGGGTCCCCGGCGAGCAGGCCGGGCCCGGTGACATCGTCGCGATCGCCGGCATCCCCGACATCACGATCGGCGAGACGCTGGCCGATCTCGACGACCCGCATCCGCTGCCGCTGATCACGGTCGACGAGCCGGCCATCTCGATGACGATCGGCACCAACACGTCGCCGCTGGCCGGACGTACCAAGGGCGCCAAGGTCACGGCCCGGCTGGTCCGCGACCGACTCGAGCGCGAGCTGGTCGGCAACGTCTCGATCCGGGTGCTCCCGACCGACCGGCCCGACTCGTGGGAGGTACAGGGCCGGGGTGAGCTGGCGCTGGCCATCCTGGTCGAGCAGATGCGCCGGGAGGGCTACGAGCTCACCGTCGGCAAGCCGCAGGTCGTGACCCGCGACATCGACGGCAAGCGACACGAGCCGGTCGAGCGGCTGACCATCGACTGCCCGGAGGACTACCTCGGCACCGTCACGCAGTTGCTCGCCGCTCGCAAGGGCCGCATGGAGCAGATGGTCAACCACGGCACCGGCTGGGTGCGGATGGAGTTCCTGGTCCCGGCGCGCGGGCTGATCGGCTTCCGGACCGACTTCCTCACCGAGACGCGGGGCACCGGAATCGCGCATCACGTGTTCGAGGGGTACGAGCCGTGGTTCGGCGACCTGCGTACCCGTCCGACCGGGTCACTCGTCGCCGACCGGTCCGGCTCGGCCATGACGTACGCGATGTTCAACCTCCAGGAGCGTGGACAGCTGTTCGTCGAGCCGACCACCGAGGTCTACGAGGGCATGATCGTCGGCGAGAACTCCCGCGCGGACGACATGGACGTCAACATCACCAAGGAGCGCAAGCTGACCAACATGCGCTCGTCGACCGCCGAGGAGCTGGAGCGGCTGATCCCGCCGCGCCGGATGTCGCTCGAGCAGTCGCTGGAGTTCTGCCGCGAGGACGAGTGC
>DATFRX010000068.1:0-2644 GCA_035262905.1 Nocardioidaceae bacterium | reverse complement strand
GCCGCGACGACGTCCGCTGCGGTGCTCGTTACACCCCCGGTGCTGTTGGTTGCGTGCTCTACGTTGATCGTATTGCCGGTGACCGTGACGGACAGGGCGCTGTTAGCGGCACCGGGATCGCGGGTCTGGAGGGCCAGGTCGTTGCCGCCCTCGCTGCCCCAGGCCTTCGACGTCACGTAGAACGTGTCGCTGTTCGTCGTGCCGAGCATGGCCTGGGCCGGCCGACGGTAGCCGTTGGTCTTGTACGGCAGGTTGACGATCTCGGCCAGGTTCGGGAACTCGTTCGCGAGCGACTCGATCCGGGCGTACGCCTCGGTCGGGTCCATGTAGTGGTCCACGAAGCCGGTCGCGTAGTGCGGGCCGGGCGCCTTGCGCGGCTCGCCGAGCCACTTGACGACCGGTGCGGTGACCGAGCCGCCGTGACTGCTGGTGATGGTGACCTCGGACGGCACCGTGTCGGCCGCGATCGGCACGTCGAACCGGTGGTAGAGGTACTGCCCGGCGTCGACGAAGCGGTCCATCGTCACGGTGTTACCGCCCCACGAGGCGGTGAGGATCGTTGTGCTGTCCGCACCCTCCGAGCTCTTCACCTCGACGTTCAGGTACGTCTGGCCGCCGATGCTCTCGAACCACTCCGACCGCAGCACGGTCAGGCTGTCGGTGGCGGCCAGTTCCATCCGCTGGTCGCGCTGGACCGCGGCTTCGCGCTGGTCGACGACCGCCTGGATCTGGTTGGCGCTGATGACGGTCTCGCCGACGTCGAAGCCGAGCGAGCGGAGCCGGGCCTGCTCCTCATCGGTGGCCACGACGTGCACGTCGACGCCGTCGGCCGTCGGCTTGACGTACTCGGTGACGTCGGCGCCGGCCTGGATCAGATCGTTGACCTGGTCCCGGCCGGCCAGGTGGACCGCGACGATGTCGGCCACCTCGTTGGGTTCGAGGGTGACGGTATTGCCGCCTCCGGGATCGTCCGGCGGAGCAGCTCCGGCTCCGGCGGCGACCGGAGCTCCGGCGGCGAGGATCGCGATCGCCGAGCCCACGGCGAAGAAACGGAATCTATTCGAATGCAGCCAATCCATGACACCCTCCCGGGATTCGCGCGAAGCCTTGGGGTGTTGCCGAGAGGTAGCCAACCGCTACTGGGTGTAGTGGTCAACGAGCGAGTGTCGAATCTTGGCCTGCGATTGCACTACTTCTGTCGACCAGCCGCGGGGTGCTCGAATCGCGCGTTGCGCGCTCAATAGGATCGGCGCATGTCCGAGGCAGCGGCGAAGGCGTTCTACATCACGACGCCGATCTACTACGTGACGGCCCCGCCGTCGATCGGCAACGCGTACACCACCGTCGCCGCGGACATGATCGCCCGCTGGCACCGGCAGCGCGGCGAGCCGGTCGTGTTCCTCACCGGCACCGACGAGCACGGCGAGAAGGTCCTCGAGGCCGCCCGCGACAACAACATGACGCCGCAGGAGTGGGCCGACAAGCTCGTCGCGTCCGAGTGGGAGCCGGTGCTGCGGGTCGTCGACGCATCCAACGACGACTTCATCCGGACGACCGAGCAGCGGCACACCGAGCGGGTACGCGAATTCTGGCAGACCGTCTACGACAACGGCGACGTCTACAAGGGCACCTATGAGGGTCCGTACTGCATCGCCTGCGAGGAGTACAAGCTGCCATCGGAGCTGCTCACCGGCGACGACGGCGCTCAGCTGTGCCCGGTGCACGAGCGACCGGTCGAGATCCTGTCCGAGGACAACTACTTCTTCGCGCTGAGCAAGTACGCCGAGCGGCTGCTCGACCTGTACGAGCGGGAGCCCACCTTCGTGCAGCCGGAGAGCGCCCGCAACGAGGTGGTGTCGTTCGTCCGGCAGGGGCTGCAGGACCTGTCGATCTCGCGCTCGACCTTCGACTGGGGCATCCCGGTGCCGTGGGACGAGAGCCACGTGCTCTACGTCTGGATCGACGCGCTTTTGAACTACGCGACCGCTGCGGGTTTCGGGACCGACCCGGATCGGTTCGCCCGGACGTGGCCGGCCGACGTGCACCTGGTCGGCAAGGACATCCTGCGGTTCCACGCGGTGATCTGGCCGGCCATGCTGATGGCGGCCGGGGTCGACGTGCCGCGTCAGGTGTTCGGCCACGGCTGGCTGCAGGTCGGCGGCCAGAAGATGAGCAAGGCGAAGGCGACCGCGATCCACCCGAGCGAGATCGTCGACACCTTCGGCTCGGACGCGTACCGCTACTACTTCCTCAAGGCGATCGCGTTCGGCTCGGACGGCTCGTTCTCCTGGGAGCACCTGAGCGCGGTCTACACCGCGGAGCTCGCCAACGGGCTGGGCAACCTGGCCTCGCGCGTCACGTCGATGGTCGGCCGCTACTTCGACGGCGTACTGCCGGAGCCGGTCGAACCGGGCGAGGCCGAGCAGGCTCTGTCCGACACGCTCGACTCCGCCGCCAAAACGGCCGACGCCGCCATCGACCGACTGGCCCTGCACGAGGCACTCGCTGCGATCGAGGGCTTCGTCGCCAAGGTCAACGGCTACCTGTCCGAGCAGGCGCCGTGGACGGTGGCCAAGGACGACAGTGCCGCGGCTCGGGCAAGGCTGGCGACGATCCTCTACTCCGCGGCCGAGTCGCTGCGCGC
>DATFRX010000067.1:0-3594 GCA_035262905.1 Nocardioidaceae bacterium | reverse complement strand
GGGGCGGCGATTCGGCCGACGTCGTTCGTGGCAACGACCAGGGTGACGACGTGTACCCGGGTCCGGGCTCCGACGAGGCGTACGGCGGCAGCGGCAACGACGCGATGTACGTGTTCGTTGACGGCAAGCCCGACTTCGTCGACTGTGGCGACGGCGACGACACCGTCTTCACCGGCGGCAGCGTCGACCCGCTGGACGTCTTCGTCCACTGCGAGAACTTCGAGTGAGGTTCGACCAGCACAAGTAGTTCCATCGCGGAGCCCCGCCCGAGCGATCGGGCGGGGCTTCCGCATGTTCTGCTCCAGTCGGCCTTCGGACATCGTGACGCCGGCGATGTGACATGGGTGATGCCTCACATTCGGGTGGGGTCGGTGGCGGTACGAATCGGGCCGACCTACGCTTCGGACATGAGTGCTCAGCCTGGACGTCCCGTCACCGGTCCGGCCGATCCCGAGCTCGATCCCACCGCCTCGTACGCGCTCGACCCGCGCCGGGCACAGCAGTTGCTCCGCCGGGTGCACAGCTCGAGCGACGACGTACGACAGACCTACGCACCGTTCACGGGGCAGCCGCTCGCGCAAGTGCCGCAGTCGACGACCTCCGACGTGGCGAGTGCGGCGGCGATCGCCCGGGCCACCCAGTCCAGCTGGGCGGCGACCGACCTCGATCGGCGCGCCGAAGTGCTGCTCAACCTCCACGACCTGGTCCTCGACCGGCAGCACGAGATCCTCGACCTGATCCAGTGGGAGTCCGGCAAGGCCCGCAAGCACGCCTTCGAAGAGGTCGCCCACGTGGCCATGACGGCGCGCTACTACGCGCGCACGGCCCGGCGGCACCTGGCCTCGCAGCCGCGGCTCGGGCTTTATCCGGTGCTCACCCGGGTCCAGGTCAACCGGGTGCCGAAGGGCGTCGTCGGCATCATCTCGCCCTGGAACTACCCGTTCACGATGGCGCTGTCGGACGGACTGCCGGCCCTGCTCGCGGGCAACACCATCGTGCACAAGCCGGACTCGCAGACGGTGCTCTCGGCGCTGCTCGGCATGGAGCTGCTCGAGGCCGCTGGCATGCCCGCCGACGCCTGGCAGGTCGTGTCCGGACCCGGGCCGGTCATCGGACCCGCGATGATCGACAACGTCGACTACATCTGCTTCACCGGCTCGACCCGGACCGGCCGTACGGTCGCGACCCGCGCCGCCGAGCGACTGATCGGCAGCTCCCTCGAGCTCGGTGGCAAGAACCCGATGCTGATCCTGCGCGATGCCAGCGTCTCGCGTGCCGCCGAGGGCGCCGTACGAGCCTGCTTCTCCTCGGCCGGGCAGCTCTGCGTGTCGACGGAGCGGATGTTCGTCGCCGACGAGATCTACGACCGGTTCGTGGCGGCGTTCGTCGACCGGGTCGAGTCGATGCGGATGGCCGCCGACTTCTCCTATGAGACCGACCTGGGCTCGCTGATCTCGAAGGACCAGCTCGACACGGTGACCGCCCACGTCGACGACGCCGTCGCCAAGGGGGCGAAGGTGCTCACCGGCGGCCGGGCGCGACCAGATGTTGGTCCGCTGTTCTATGAGCCGACCGTTCTCGATCGCGTACAGCCGTCGATGACCTGCTTCGGCCACGAGACCTTCGGCCCGGTCGTGTCGATCTACCGCTTCACCGCCGAGGCCGACGCGATCGAGCGGGCCAACCAGGGCAGCTACGGACTCAACGCGGCGATCTACTCTCGCGACGTGGCGCGGGCCCGGAGGATCGCGCAGCGGATCCGATGCGGGTCGGTCAACATCAACGAGGCCTACGGCGCCTCGTTCGGCAGCATCGACAGCCCGATGGGTGGCATGCGCGAGTCCGGGCTCGGCCGCCGCCAGGGTCCCGAGGGCATCCATCGCTACACCGAGCCGCAGGCGGTCGCGACGCAACGGCTCGTACGGTATGCGCCGATGCTCGGCATGTCGGACGAGACGTACGTCCGGCTCCAGACCCGAGCCCTGCGCCTGATGAAGAAGGCCCGCCGGCCATGACGACGGAGCGCGCTGCCTTCGACTACGACGTCCTCGTGATCGGGTCCGGCTTCGGCGGCAGCGTGACCGCGTTGCGGCTGACCGAGAAGGGCTACCGCGTCGGCGTCCTCGAGGCCGGCGCCCGGTTCGAGGACGCGGACCTGCCGGCGACGTCGTTCGACACCAAGCGATTCCTGTTCGCCCCGGCGATCGGCTGCTACGGCATCCAGCGGATCGACCTGCTCAAGGACGTGCTGATCCTGTCCGGCGCGGGTGTCGGCGGTGGGTCGCTGGTCTACGCCAACACGCTCTACGAACCGCTGGACGCGTTCTACTCCGACCGACAGTGGTCCCACATCACCGACTGGCGCGACGAGCTGGCGCCCTACTACGACCAGGCCAAGCGGATGCTCGGCGTCACGACCTACCCCCATGTCAGCCCGAGCGACGACGTCATGCGCAAGGTCGCCGAGGAGATGGGCGTCGGCGACACCTTCCACCCGACCCCGGTCGGAGTGTTCTTCGGCCGACCCGGCGAGGTCGCCGACGACCCGTACTTCGGCGGGGTCGGCCCGGCCCGACGCGGCTGTCTCGACTGCGGCGAGTGCATGACCGGCTGCCGCCACAACGCCAAGAACACCCTCGTCAAGAACTACCTCTACCTCGCCGAGCGGGCCGGCGCGACGGTGCATCCGATGACGACGGTGACCGAGGTGCGGCCGCGGCGCGGCGGTGGGTACGACATCGAGACCCGCCCGACGAACGCCACGCGCCGGCGCGAGCGGCGTACCTTCGCGGCCGAGCAGGTGGTGTTCGCCGCCAGTGCCCTCGGCACCCAGAAGCTGCTGCATCGGATGCGCGACCAGGGTCGGCTGCCCGAGATCTCCGGCCGGCTCGGCGTGCTGACCCGGACCAACTCGGAGTCGATCCTCGGCGCCATCGGCAGCAAGGACTCGACGACCGACTACAGCCGGGGCGTCGCGATCACGTCGTCGTTCCACCCCGATCCGTCGACCCACATCGAGCCGGTGCGCTACGGCAAGGGCTCGAACTTCATGTCGCTGCTGCAGACCGTGCTGACCGACGGCGACGGCGATCGAGCCCGGTGGCGGACCTGGCTGACCGAGCTGTGGCGGCAGCGTCGCGACGTACGCAACCTCTACGACCTCGACCACTGGTCCGAGCGCACGGTCATCGCCTTGGTGATGCAGTCCCTGGACAACTCGATCACGACCTACACGAAGCGATCGCGGCTCACCGGTCGGCGTCGGCTGACCTCCCGGCAAGGGCACGGTGCACCGAACCCGAACTGGATCCCGCAGGGCAACGACGCGGCTCGCCGGATGGCCCGGCTGCTCGACGGCACGGCGGGCGGCACGATCGGCGAACCGTTCAACATCCCGCTCACAGCGCACTTCATCGGCGGCTGCGCGATCGCGGACTCGCCGGACTCCGGCGTCGTCGACCCCTATCACCGGCTGTACGGCCATCCCGGGTTGCACGTCCTCGACGGCTCGACGATCTCGGCGAACCTCGGCGTCAATCCGTCCTTGACGATCATGGCGCAGGCGGAGCGGGCGATGGCCCTGTGGCCCAACCG
>DATFRX010000066.1:0-6502 GCA_035262905.1 Nocardioidaceae bacterium | reverse complement strand
TCGCTCCGTACGTCTTCATGGCGCTCTCGGCGCTCAAGACCGACGCCGATCTGTTCCACTCGCCGGCGCTCTATCTGCCGAGGGACTGGGCCTGGAGCAACTTCGTCGACGTGTGGGACGCCATCCCGCTCGCCGACTACCTGCGCAACAGCCTGATCATCGCCGCCGTCGCGACCGTCATCGTCCTGGTGGTGTCACTGCCGGCGGCGTACGTGGTCGCGCGGCAGCGCTTCCGTGGTCGCCGGGCGTTCCTCTACCTCGTGCTCGTCACCCAGATGCTGGCGCCGGTCGCACTTGTGGTCGGCATCTACCGCGAGGTGATCCTGGCCGACACGTACCTCAAGAACCTCGACCCGGGCTGGGGCGCCGTCAACACGTTCTGGGCGCTGATCCTGATCAACGCCGCGTTCACGCTGGCCTTCTCGATCTGGATCCTGAACGGCTATCTCGCGTCGATCCCGGAGGAGGTGGAGGAGGCGGCGATGCTCGACGGGCTCGGCCGGTTCGGCGTGCTGACCCGGATCGTGCTGCCGCTGGCCAAGCCCGGCATCGTGACCGCCATCGTCTTCACCTTCATCCAGGTGTGGAACGAGTTCGTGATCGCCCGGACGATCTTCAACGACCCGACGACCAACAAGCAGACCCTGACGGTCGGCATCACGCAGTTCGTCGGCCTGTACGAGACGCAGTATCAGTACCTGTTCGTGGCCTCGCTGATCGGGATCCTGCCGGTCGTCGTGTTGTTCATCGTGATCGAGCGGCACCTGGTCAGTGGCCTGACGGCCGGCAGCGTACGGTGAACGATCGGCTACCGCGAAGTGATCGTACGTGAGCGTATTGCGCATCATATTGACTCAATCGATCACCCGAGCCATGCTCTGACATGTGACCTCTGATCTGACTCCACCCGCCGATTCCGAGCCCTATCTGGCGGCCGAGATCGAGACCCAGCCGGACGACTGGGCGGCCGCCCGCGACCTCGCCGAGGAGCACCAGGCGCTGCTGCCGGCGCCCGGCGAGCGGGTCGCCGTGATCGGTTGCGGGACGTCGCTGTTCATGTCCCGGGCGATCGCCGCGGCCCGCGAGGTCGCCGGGCTCGGTCTCACCGATGCCTGGCCGGCCAGCGATCATCGACTGGAGCGCAGCTACGACCGGATCGTCGCGATCACCCGGTCCGGCACCACGACCGAGGTGGTCGACGCGCTCGCGACCTACGTCGGCGACGCCCGGATCACCGTCGTCACCGCGACGCCCGACACGCCAGTCGTCGAGCAGGGTGAGGCGATCGTGCTGCCCCAGATCGACGAGCGTTCGGTCGTGCAGACCCGGTTCGCGACGACCACGCTGGCGATGCTGCGCTGGCACCTCGGGCACGATCTCGACCCGGTCGTCGAGCAGGCCCGCTCGGCGCTGAAGGAGCCGGAGTCGGGCCTCGCCGCGGCCCGGTCCGCCGACCAGCTCACCTTCGTCGGCATGGGATGGGCGACCGCGATCGCCGAGGAGGCGGCGCTGAAACTGCGCGAGTCGACCCAGTCGTGGGTCGAGGCCTACCCGATGACGGAGTACCGCCACGGTCCGATCAGCGTCTCGGCGCCGGGCCGGGTGGTGTGGGCGTTCGGGCCTCTTGTCGCCAACTTCGCGCGCGACGTGGCTGCGACCGGCGCCCACTTCGAGCACCGCGACGTCGACCCGATGGCCGACCTCGTACGCGTCCAGCGACTCTGTCTGCTCCGAGCCGCCGATCGGGACCTCGATCCCGACCATCCGCGCAATTTGTCTCGGTCGATCATCCTCGACTAGGGCAAAGTAGGCGCGTGACCCAGCCCGCCGGCTCCACGTCGCCCGTGCTCGCCATCGACGTCGGAGGCACCACGATCAAGGCCGAGCTGGTCGATGGTGACCAGATCCTGGCCGACGAACGCCGTCCGACTCCGCGTGGCGCCGCCGCACTCGACGCGATCGGCGAGCTCGGCGACGCGCTGCTGCGCAAGGCGCCAGGGATCCCACGAGCGGGTGTCGTCCTGCCCGGCGTCGTCGACCGGCATCGCGGCGTCGGCGTCTACAGCGCGAACGTACGTTGGCGCGACGTGCCGGCCGGGTCGTTCCTCGCCGAGCGGTGGGGGATCCCGGTCGTCGTCGACCACGACGTCACCGTCGCCGGCTGGGCCGAATGGCGCCGGGGCGCCGGTCGCGGCGTGGACAGCCTGGTCTTCGTCGCCGTGGGTACCGGAGTCTCCGCCGCCCTGGTGTCCGGCGGCCGGCTGCTTCGCGGCGGCCGCGGCCAGGCCGGCGAGCTCGGCCACATCGTCGTGCGTCCGGAGGGCCCGGCTTGCGGCTGCGGCGCCCGGGGCTGTCTCGAGTCAATCGCGTCGGCGGCCGCCATCACGCGCGCCTACGCCACGGCGACCGGCCGGTCCGTCCAGGGTGCCGCCGACGTCGTGGCCCGCGCCGCCCACGAGGCCGGGGCCCGGTCGGTCGTGAGAGCGGCCACCGAGGCGCTGGCGGACGGCCTGGCCACGCTGGTCCAGATCGTCGCCCCGGAGCGGATCGTGCTCGGCGGGGGACTGGCTGACGCGGGCGATGCCTGGCTCGATCCGCTGCGGATCGCGCTGGACGGCCGTTGCCGGGTCGTGCCGGCGCCGCCGATCTTCCCAGCGCGATTCGGTGCCCGCGCCGGTGTCGTGGGAGCGGCGCTGCTGGCCCGGTACGGACCGATCGACGACAGCGGCGACTCGTGACGGCCGCCGCGATGGCCGAGGCGCTCGACCGGGTCCGGCCGACCGGTGCGATCGGCGCCTTCAACGTCATCCAGCTCGAGCATGCCGAGGCGATCGTCGCCGGTGCCGAGGCAGCGGGCCGACCGGTCGTTCTGCAGATCTCGGAGAACACCGTCAGGTACCACCGGGGCCTGGCTCCGATCGGGCTGGCCTGCCGGCGCCTGGCCGACGACGCCGCGACCGAGGTCGTCGTCCATGTCGACCATGCGACGTCGGCCGAGCTGGTCCACGAGGCCGTCGCGCTCGGCGTGCGGTCGGTGATGTACGACACGTCCGCGCTGCCGCACGACGCCAACGTTGCGGCGACCGAGGCGATTGCGGCGTGGTGCCACGAGCGGGGAGTCTGGGTCGAGGCGGAGCTCGGCGAGGTCGGCGGCAAGGACGGTGCGCATGCGCCGGACACCCGGACCGATCCGATCGAGGCGAAGGCCTATGTCGAGGCGACCGGGGTGGACGCGCTGGCGGTGGCGGTCGGCTCGTCGCACGCGATGCTGACCCGCGACGCCGTACTCGACGAGGAGCTGATCGCCCGGCTCGCCGAGGCGGCCGGCGTGCCGTTGGTGCTGCACGGCTCGTCCGGCGTCCCCGACGACGGTCTGGTGCGGGCGGTGGCGCAGGGCATGGCGAAGGTCAACGTCGCGACCCAGCTCAACAAGGTGATGACCGCCGCCGTACGCGATGCATTGGCGCGCGACGAGTCGCTGGTCGATCCCCGCAAGTACGTCGGCCCCGGCCGCGATGCGATCGCGGCCGAGGCCGAACGTCTCCTGCTGCTGCTCGCTCCTTGACGAGCCTCGCCGGTCCTAGCGGACCGCGCTCGCCGTACTCGTCGTGCCGCCGGAGTCGGCGACGTAGGCCAGCAGCGCCCGAGCACCACCTGCGTCACCCGACACCGGCACGTCGATCACGACCTTGCCGGTGCTCGACACCGACTCGACCTTCGAACCGAGCAGGTCACCGCCGGACACGACGAACACGTGTGCCTCGCCGGTGCCGCGGACCCGCAACGTCGCGGAGACGCTGCCCGATCCGGCGCTCGCCGACCGCAGCACCGCGCTGCTGCCCGAGTCCGCCGCCGGTCCGCCACCGAGCGGCACGCCGTTGCGTACCGACTGGGCGATGGTCTGCGGCGAGTCCGCACTGGACAGCGCGTCCGACGGGATCACCGGGTCGCTGGTCGGCACGTCCGGCGGAGTCCAGCCCGGGAAGCGGGCCAGACCCCAGCGGTACGGGTCGCCCTGGACCCCACCCCAGGTCGACCAGCCGATGCGAGTCTGACCGGTCTTGTCCTTGGTGTCGGAGTCGTAGACGAAGGCGTTGAACCCCATGTGGTCGGGGTCGACCGTGCTGGGCAGCTCGGTCGCCGGGATCTTCGCCTCGACGACATAACCCGTGTACGGATCGCTCACCGTCGACGCGACCTGGACGCCGGGAGCCGTCTGCGCGCCCGGGCCCTGGTTGTTGTCGGCGTCGCGACCGAAGCAGACGTGGCCCTCGGTCGTCGTCGGCAACACACCGATCTTGAACGTGGTCGACGTGTTCTCCGAGTCACCGGCCGGGTCGAGGGCGAGCTCGACCGAGTCGGTACGCCAGTGCCGCTTGCAGTCGCTCGCGTCCAGCACCGTGCCGAGGGTGTCGTCGGTGACCTCGACTGCGACGTAGAGGTCGTCGCCCGAGCGGGTCAGGTGGCCGGTCGCCGAGCAGTCCTGGGCGGAGCCACAGGGTGATCCCTCCCAGAGCCGGCTCAGGTTGAGCGGCGCACCGGAGTACTCGCCGGGCGAGACGACACCGTCGACCGTCGGGGCCGAGCCGGCGGCGTCGACCGTGGTCGTCGGCACCAGCTCGAGCGCTGGCTGCGTCGAGCTCTGCGTGCCGTTGGCCGTGGTGACGATCCGGTAGTTGTAGTCGCCGGCACTGCCGCCCTGGTTGGACGTCGGCAGCGAGGCGTCGGTGTTGGTCACCGTGAAGCTGACGACCTTCTGATCACCGGCCGCCAGGTCGGAGTACGACGCTGACGCTGGGTCAGCGCTGAACCCGGCCGGCAGATCAAGCGTCACGTCACCGGACTGCGTCTGGTCGCTGAAGTTGGTCAGTGTGACGTCGACCGTTCGGCTGCCACCGGATGCCAGCGTCAGGACCGGCTTCACGAAGCCCTCCATCTGCGGGTAGTCGTTGGCGTCGACCCAGTTCTCGAAGTCGGCCACCTGCGGCAGCGGCTGCTGGTCGCCGCGGACCGGCGGTACCACCGACAGCTCGGTGTCGCCGTGGCCGGTCAGCATGCCGTTGCCCTGACCCTTGGCGTGGACGTCGGCCGACACGAGCGCGCGGTCGTTGGTCGCCGCGTCGTCGGCCGCCGTGACGGTGAACTCACGGGTGACGGACTGGCCGGCCTTGACCATGCCGACACTGCCGTCGCCGTCGACGGTCCAGCCGTTCGGCGCGGAGACGTCGACGCTGACGTTGTCGAGTGCACCGTTGTCCGGCGCCGTCAGGTCGACCGACACCGTCGTCGATCCGCCCGGCGTGACGTCGAACGGCTCCGGCTTCACCTCGAGACCGGTGCCGAGCGGCAGTCCGCCCGGGATCGGGAGCACGGCGCCTCGCAGCATCGTCCTCGGATCGGCCGCGGCCTGACTCAGGTCGCCGCGTACGAACGGCACGCGGGACTCGATCTGGGTCCAGAAGTCACAGCCAAGCTGGTTCGGGTCGTCGGACACGTCGGGGAAGACGGCCCAGCCCTGTGAGGCGTACTGCCGCTGCCCGTCACGCGCGACCTGGGCCCAGGTGTCATTCCAGCGATCGGAGTGCCGTCCGGACCACAGGCCGTAGATGTTCTGGGCCGGCCGGGTCGGTGTGAACTTGGTCGGGCAGTCCGGGCCCGGCCCGGTCGCCTGGCCTCGCGCACCGGATCGGAACAGCTTCAGCGGCGTCCACGGCTGCAGACCCTCGTCGGTGATCTGCTCGGGGAACGCGTTCGGGTCGCCGGCCAGCCGGTACGCCTCGAAGGCCATCCGCCCGGCGTACTGGTGGTTGCCGTGGTTGCCAGGCGACGGCGCGGTGTCCATCGTCGTGATCACCTCGGGATGGGTCTCCCGGATGATGCGGACGACCCGGCTGAGGGTGTCGTCGTGACCCCAGGCCTGCTCGGTGAGCGGAGCGCTGACCGTGTAGTAGAAGTCCACCTGGTCGAGGTTGTAGATGTCGGTGATGCCGGCCCGGCCGACCGCCGACCGCTCCTCGGCCTCGCGGATCTTGCCGAGCGCCGGACCCTCCTCGGGGCCGACCGCGTTGCCGCCGCCCTCACCGCGGGTGATCGTGATGACGCCGGTGTCGACGCCGTCGTACTCGTTCCACTGCCCGTACGTCGCCAGCCCAAAGGCCTCGTCGTCGGGGTGGGCGCCGATGAACAGGACGTCCAGGTCGGAATCGGTCCGAGATGCGGCCGGTGCCGCGGCGGTCGACGCCGGTGTCCCTGATGCGGTCGCCGTCGCCACGACCGGAGCCAGACCGCCGATCACGGTTGCGACCGCGGCCACTCCGATTCGCCTGACGTAATGCTTCTGCTTGAACACGATGGGCGAGGTGGTCGATCTGCCACGCCCAGAGCCGAGTGTTCGGTTCGACATAGTCCTCCCTATGGTGTTTTATCCCTTGACCGCTCCTTCGATCATTCCTCTGATGAAGTGCCGTTGCGTGATCAGATAGACGATCACCACCGGCAATGC
>DATFRX010000065.1:0-4081 GCA_035262905.1 Nocardioidaceae bacterium | reverse complement strand
GGCGAGCGGTACGGCGGGATTCTTGCCGTAGACCTCGCTGGTCGACGCGATCAGGACCCGCACGCCTTGCCGCTCGGCGCAGTCGAGCACCAGCTCGGTGCCGTGGACGTTGGTCCGAAGCCCGTCGAGCGCCTGCTCCAGCACGAGCTGGACGCCGACCACTGCCGCCAGGTGAAAGACCGTGTCGACCTGTGACATCAGGCCGTCCATCAGCTCCCGATCCAGCACCGAACCCTTGACGAACTCGTAGCCCGGACTCGGGAGCAGCCGATCCACGTTCTCGACATCGCCCGTCGACAGGTCGTCGACGCCGATCACCCCGTGGCCCTCCGCGAGCAGCGCGTCCGACAGGTGCCCGCCGATGAAGCCGGCGCCGCCGGTCACGAGTGCCCTCATCTCCACCTCCTGGACTTCCGTCTGATGGCAGGCGTACGTCGACGCGCGTGGAGTCAGATCCCTCGGCGCATCGGCGTACGCGGGTCGAACCGATCCGTGCTTCCAGGAAGCCAGCGCGCACGTGACGGCGCTGTGACGGCGGCGTGATCGGGCCCGCCGGTCGGGTCGGCTCCGACCGGATCGGCGCAGGTCACCGTGTCCGCCAGATTTCCGAGCAATCCGAGCTCTTGCTCCGGTCGTATGGCCTGGTGATACTGCTCTGGGTTTTCGATGGACGAGAGGAGTCCTGTATGAGGCGATATCGAGTCGGTCTGCTGAGTAGCGTGCTCGGCATCTTGTCGCTGGTGGCCGGCATGGCCATCACCGCACAGCCGGCCAGTGCGATCACCGGTGGCCAGCGTGACGAGGTGCACACCAATGTCGGCGTCGTCCGGTTCACGACCGAGGCGGGCCGGTTCCGCTGCTCCGGCACCCTGATCTCCCCCACGGTGGTCCTGACCGCGGGCCACTGCACCGGCGAGACCGCCGCCAGCCCGGCGACGAATGTGTACGTCTCCTTCAACACCGATCTGCCGGCCGACCCGCTGGCACCGGGAATCTCAGACGCGGAGCGGGCCGCCCGAGCCGCGAACTACATCACCGGCACTGCGCACCCGGACCCCGCCTGGGACGGCAAGCTGTCGATCTCCAAGCAGCATGACCAGGGCGTCGTCGTGCTCGACCAGCCCGCCACCACCAAGTGGCCGGGCATCATGCCGGCACCGTTGCTGCCGGTCGGCACGCTCGACGGCAACCAGGGCGAGCTCAAGAAGCAGACCTTCACCCTGGTCGGCTACGGCGTCGACATCGGCGCGAAGAAGTCACAGATCGTCATCCCGGAGCGGCGCTCCACCACGTCGTTCCTCAAGACGACCCAGAGTCAGGTCGTCGTCTTCCAGATCAGCGACACCGACTCGAAGGCCGGCGGCGGCTCCTGCTTCGGCGACTCCGGTGGCCCGGTGTTCCTCGGCCGCTATGTCGTGGGCGACGCCTCCTACGTCAACTCGCTGACCTGCAACGCGAACGGCGCCTACCAGCGGGTCGACACCGCATACTCGCGGGCGTTCCTGAACCAGTTCATCTAGGGCTCACGAGCGAATCGACATCGTGGGGGTCGCGACCCCCACGATGTCGATTTCGTGTTTCTAGGCCCCGCGCCGCCGGGCCGGCTCGATTGTGACGAGCGGGCCGGCGGCGTCCCGTCTATTCGACCGACAGCAGCGTCATGCTGGAGCTCACTGACGTTGTCTGCGCCGTCGAAGAATGTATGTCAGACAAACGCCATGTGGATAGACCTTCAGGTCAGGTAAATTTTGCGGCCGCACAAGATTCGGTACGTCGCCGGCGACCGCCTCGGGTCGCCTCCACCCGGTCCGGATTCTGGACCGCGCAATCGGCGGCTGTCGGCTCCACCACGGTCGGGACGGCCCGGTCCGGATCTTGAAACGGGTAGCCGTCAGGTTTCGGCTCGGTGTTGGAGACGTGTCGCGTCGGCGGACGCTGAGCGTTGGGCATAGACGGGGTTGCCCTCACTCGGCACGATGGGTCTCTGTCGACTGGCGTGTCGTAGATCGTCCCGGCCCGAGGAGACCCTGTGCGCCGAATTGTTCTTGTTGTCCTCTCCGCCCTCATCGCCGCCACCGCCGCGTCCGTCGCAGCAGCGGCGCCGGCGTGGACCGCCCGACCGGCAGCCGACCAGGCCCGTGGAGGCGAGACCGTGCGGTTCGCGACGTTCAACGCCTCGCTCAACCGCAACACCGCCGGCCAGCTCGTCGCCGATCTGAGCACGACGACGAACGCCCAGGCGTCCACCGTGGCCGAGATCATCCAGCGAGCCCGGCCGGACGTCGTGCTGGTCAACGAGTTCGATTTCGTCGAGGGCGGGGTGGCCGCCGACCTGTTCCGGACCAACTACCTGGAGCGCTCGCAGAACGGCGCCGAGCCGATCGACTACCCCTACGCGTTCGTCGCACCGTCGAACACCGGGATCCCGAGCGGGTTCGACCTCAACAACGACGGCACGATCGGGGGCGGCGACGACGCGTTCGGATTCGGCGCGTTCCCGGGCCAGTTCGGCATGGCGGTGTTCTCGAAGTACCCGATCGACGAAGACCACGCGCGTACGTTCCAGAAGTTCCGCTGGGCCGACATGCCCGGTGCGATGCTGCCGGACGACCCGAACACGAGCGCCCCAGCCGACTGGTACTCCCCCGCGGAGCTCGCGGTCTTCCGGCTGTCGAGCAAGTCGCACTGGGACCTGCCGATCAGCATCGGGCGGCGCACGGTGCACTTCCTGGTGTCGCACCCGACGCCGCCGGTCTTCGACGGTCCTGAGGACCGCAACGGCACTCGCAACTTCGACGAGATCCGGTTCTGGGCCGACTACATCTCGGGCGGCAAGCGGGCCTCGTACATCTACGACGACGACGGCAACTACGGCGGGCTGCCAAAGGGGGCTCGCTTCGTCATCGCCGGCGACGAGAACAGCGACCCCGTCGACGGCGACTCGGTGCCAGGCGCCATCCAGCAGCTCATCGAGCACCCGCGGGTCGTCGACCCGAAGCCGACCTCTGAGGGAGCGCCCGAGGCGTCCGTGTTGCAGGGTGGAGCGAACCTGACCCACCGGGGCAACCCGATCTACGACACCGCCGACTTCGCCGACACCGCACCGGGCAATCTCCGGTCCGACTACGTCCTGCCGTCGAAGTCGCTCCGGCCCGTGGACGGGGCGGTGTTCTGGCCGGTCCAGGCCGACCCGCTGTTCCGGCTGACCGGCGTCTTCCCGTTCCCGTCCTCAGACCACCGGCTGGTCTGGGAGGACGTCGCGGTGCACTGACCGATCACGCTCCGGGCTCGGTGAGGCCGGCGTCGCGGGCGACGACGACAGCCTGGGCGCGATCGCGGAGGTCGAGCTTGGCGAAGACGTGACGCACGTGCGTCTTCACGGTCGCCATGCTGATCACGAGCTGGTCGGAGATCTCGGAGTTCGAGCGCCCGGCACCGATCAGCGCCAGCACCTCCCGCTCGCGTTCGCTGAGATCGGAGAATCCCGGTGGCTGCCGGGCCGGGAGCGGTGGCCGGGCCGCGAAGTGGTCCATCATCCGCGCGAGTACAGCCGGCGCGACGACCGGCTCGCCGGCCGCGGCCAGTTGTACCGCCTCGACAAGGCCCTCGGCGGTGACGTCCTTGAGCAGGAAGCCGACGGCCCCGGCCCGCAGGGCGTCCACGACGTACTGGTCGACGTCGAAGGTGGTCAGGGCGAGCACCCGAGCCGGGCTGATCTCGACGATCCGACGCGTGGCCTCGACGCCGTCCATGCCGGGCATCCGCAGATCCATCAGGACGACGTCGGGGTCGTACGCCGTCACCGCCTCGATCGCGGCGGAACCGTCGGCCGCCTCGGCCACCACCTCCAGGTCGGCCAGCTCCAGGATCATCCGGAGCCCCTGGCGCACCATGTCCTGGTCGTCGACCACGATGACGCGGGTCATCGGGCCTCCCCTACGGCGGCCGGCAGCAGCACCGACAGGTCGAACCGGCCGTCGTGAACGTCGACGTCGAAGCTGCCGCCGAGCAGTGCCGCGCGATGACGGATGCCGGTGAGTCCGCGTCCTGGTGTCGGCCGGCGCCGCGAGTCCGTGGGGTT
>DATFRX010000064.1:0-3467 GCA_035262905.1 Nocardioidaceae bacterium | reverse complement strand
GCTGGCCGAGTACGCCACCGGCGGCTCATTCCTCAACTGGCTGCACGACGCCAGCCGAACGGCCGACGCGTACACCCCGTCCGACTACGCCGCGCTGCGCGAGGTCAAGCGGGCCTACGACCCCGACAACGTCTTCCACCGGCACCACAACATCCGGCCGGCCTGACCCGTCAGGGGTCGACCCAGGGCACCTGCGGCGATCGGTAGAAGTTGACGCCGAGGACGTCCCACCGGGGCGCCTGGTCGCCGAGGCGTTGCTGGTACTCCGGCCAGCCGCGTCCGGTCGCCGGTGACCAGCCGATCTCGGCGATACCCGGGAGTCGCGGGTAGGCCATGTGCTCTGCCTTGGCGATCTCGTCGAGCGTCTCGCTCCACAACGCGGCCTCGACCCCGGCGATCGCGGACTCCGGCAGCCCGGGGACCTGCGTCGCGGGATCCCAGTCGTACGACAGCTCGACCGGCACCAGACCCGCCCAGCTCTGTCCGTACGGCGTGTCGTCGTCGTACTTCATGTCGAGATAGGCGCGGTTCGCCGGCGACATGACGACCGAGGCGCCCTGCGCGACGGCGGCGCGGGCGAGCTCGGCCGACCGCTCGTCACCGGTCCCCCAGTACTGCACCGTCGAGCGAGGCGGCAGCTCGGCCTGGGCGATCTCGTGCCAGCCCATCACGTGCTTGCCGCGGTCGCGGACGATCTGAGCGGCCTTCGGCACGAACTCGAGGTACTGCTCGGGCGGCGTCGCCTGGGCCTCGTCGCCGCCTAGATGCATCGTGTCCCCCGGCGTCAGGCCGGCCAGCTCGCCGAAGACATCGCCGAGGAAGTCGTAGGTCAGCGGCTTCGGGATGCACAGCGAGCTTGAGCCGACCTCGGTGCCGGCATAGAGCGGCGGCGCATTGCCGTCGCAGTTGAGCTCGGCGTACGACGCGAGCGCGGCGTTGGTGTGCCCCGGTGTGTCGATCTCAGGTACGACGGTGATGTAGTGCTCGGCGGCGTGGCGGACGATCTCGGCATACTGCTCCTTGGTGTAGTAGCCACCACTGCCGCCGCCGACCTCGGTGCTCCCGCCATGCGTCGCGAGCCGCGGCCAACTGTCGATGACGATCCGCCAGCCCTGGTCGTCGGACAAGTGCAGATGCAGCCGGTTGAGCTTGTACAGGGCCGCCAGGTCGATGTAGCGCTTCACCTCGTCGACGGAGAAGAAGTGTCGCGAGACGTCGAGCATCGTGCCCCGGTAGCCGAAGCGGGGCTGGTCGGTGACGCTCACCGCGTCGACCGGCCACGGCCCGGGCTTTGGGGTCGTGGCCTCGACCTTCGGCGGCAGCAGCTGACGCAGCGTCGTGACGCCGCGGAACAGCCCCTCGTCGGTCAGGGCGCGGATCGTCACTCCGTCGGCCCCGGCGTCGAGCCGGTAGCCCTCGGCGCCGAGGTCGGTCAGCGACCCGGTCCGCTCGAGCACGACGTGGCCGTGCCGTCCGACCGGGATCGCGTACCCGGTCGACGGGCGCAGCAGCCGGGCCAGCCACTCCCCGACCTGCGTCGCCTGACGCCCGCCGCTCACCCCGATCGCCGATCGCTCGGTGAGCTCGAAGGCCGGCCCGTCGAGCGCCGCCACACTGACCGGCTTGGGGATCAGCCGACCTCTCAGTGCGGCACCACGGGTCGATGGTCCAGCTCGGTCAGGCCGAGGTCCGGCCCCGGCCCGTGGAGCACGACCGCGAAGCCGGGCTGCTGCCGGGCCCGGTCGGCGAACACGTCAACGACGCCTCGGGCCGTCGTGGGATCGGCGTTGGCGATCGTGGCCCAGCCTTCCCACACGACGAGGGTCTGGGCGCCGTCCGGCACGGCGCTGTCGCGCAGGCTCCCGACCAGGGAGTCGCGGTCGCGGCCGTACGACTCGGGCAGGTCGAACGCGGTCGCGACGGCGTCGTGGAACGCGGAGCCGTCGGCGGTCTCGATCGTGTCGAGGACAACGCACTGCCAGTGGGCATGCTCGGCGCAATGTCGAATGTCGGTGGTACGCATCGGCGAGGACCAGTGATAGACGCCGACCGACTTCCGTCCGGCCAGCAACGCGGCAAGCCCACTCATGGCAATACGACCTCCAACGTCAAAATCCCAGAGCCTGGGCCCGGCGGCGGACCTCGGTGCCACGGTTCTCGCGTAGCGCGTCGATCGGCCGGCCGGGCAACGAATCGTCGGCCGTGAACATCCACCGCATCGACTCGGCGTCGTCGTAGCCGGCGTCGGCCAGCACGGTGAGGGTGCCGGCCAGACCCTTGACCAGACCCATCTCATCGAGGAACAGCGCCGGCACCCGGCCGTCCGGTCCCTGGAGGAGTTGGTGGTCTCGGGCCAGTTGCCGAACCTTCGAGGACGGAACGCCCAGCCGATTCGCGGCTTCGTCGCGGCTCAACCAGTCGCGGACGAGCTGGTCGTCCACGGCGATGTGCTCGCTCATGACGAAAGCCTGACACGCCGATCTGCGAGGGGCCACCGTACCCCTCGACTCGGGGCAACTGCGCGGCTTGTACAGGTCGCCGACCCCTTCACCTTTACACTGCGAATCGGACCCGCATGCCCGCGGGGACCGGCTCGCGCCGCCCGCGGGCCGTCGAGTCGTAACAGGAGTGTCCGTGTCCGTCACGAGCAGCGACCCGATGATCGGCCGCCTGCTCGACGGCCGCTATCGCATCGAGGCGCGGATCGCGCGCGGCGGGATGGCGACCGTCTACACCGCGATCGACACTCGCCTCGGGCGGCCGGTCGCGGTCAAGGTCATGCACACCGGCCTCGGCAGCGACGTCGACTTCGCGTCCCGCTTCGTGCGCGAGGCGCAGTCGGCGGCCCGGCTCAACCACCCGAGTGTGGTGGCGGTCTTCGACCAGGGCGAGGACGACGGGATCGTCTACCTGGTCATGGAGTACGTCGACGGCGACACGCTCCGCCATCTGCTCGACCAGGAGGCCCCGCTGCAGCCGCAGCGCGCGGTCGCCCTGCTCGAACAGGTCCTGATCGCCGTATCGGCCGCCCACGACGCCGGCCTGGTGCATCGCGACCTGAAGCCCGAGAACGTCCTGATCGCCAGCAACGGCCAGGTCAAAGTGGCCGATTTCGGTCTCGCCCGGGCGGTGAATGCGAACACCTCGGCCACGGCGACCACCGGCGTGCTCGTGGGCACCGTGTCGTACCTCGCGCCGGAGCTGGTGCTCCACCAGGGCGCTGACGCGCGATCGGACGTCTACGCCTGCGGAGTGCTGCTCTACGAGATGCTGACCGGTCGCAAGCCGCATGAGGGCGAGACGCCGATCCAGGTCGCCTACAAGCACGTGCACGAGGACATCCCGATGCCGTCGGCGATCCGGCCGGAGCTGCCGCCCTACCTCGACGCGCTGGTCGCCCGGTCGACGGCGCGCGAGCGTGACCTGCGGCCGGCCGACGCCAAGGTGCTGCTGCGCCAGGCCCGTCG
>DATFRX010000063.1:0-5001 GCA_035262905.1 Nocardioidaceae bacterium | reverse complement strand
AGCCCGGAACTGTCGGACCGGAGATCCCGCTCGACCCGAAACAGGTGCTGATCCTCGGCGCGACGGCAGCCCGTAAGGCGGCCGGGCTCCCATCGGGCAGTACGGCCGACACGGTCGTGTGGCGGCAGGCGGACAACGAGCTGATGGTCCTGGTGTCCCGGGTGCGGCTCGAGGTACGCGAAGGGATCGTGACGGTCACAGTGCCGGTGCATTGTGATCAGGCGCCCGAGGCGGAGGTCCTGGTGCCGTTCGCGGTCGGCAGCGACAAGAGCCCGGCCGGACTGTTGGTGGCGACGGAGAGCAGCCCTCGTGGTCCCACGGCGATCGTCGACCTGTGGGGCGAGGCGCTCACCGCATTCGGCTGGCAGATCCTCGTGACGGTGGTGACCGAGCTCGCCCGCGGCAGCGGTTCGGACACCGATGGGGCGCCGCTCATCCCGGTGGGGATCACCGGCTCACCTGACGGGCTGCGCGTCCTGACCATGGCGCGCCAGACGTTCGACCGGGCGGTCTGATGACGCCCGGGACCGAAGCATGACGCTCACCGGCACCGATCTCGGTGCCGTCAGTGATCTGGCCGAGGCTCTCGGACTGGTCGACAGCGGCGGTACGTTCCAGGACTCGTGGCTCAGCGATCCCGGCGACCATCTGGCGACGGTGTTGTCCAACGATGCCCAACGCGACGCGCTGCTGCGATTCGTGGACGAGGCGCTCGGGGGCGGCGAGCAGCGTACTGATCCGGCCGGACTGGTCTGGCTCCCCATCGTGGAGTGCCGCGACCCGAAGCTGACGATCTATGCCGTCATCGATCCGCAGCCGAACTACGTCGGGATCGGCGTCGGTGCCACGTTCACCAGCGACACCGAGCCGTCGGCGTCGGTCACCGCCCATGTCCCGGTCTTCCAGGCGAACCGGGGTACGTCCTCGGTGGCGACGCCGATTCTGCTCGGCCAACAGGGTGGGCGGGTCTCGGTCACGACGGAGATCACCGTCGAGACGGAACCGGCCGTGCCCGGTGAGGCGCACCTCGGCGGCGTCTCGGTCGGACTGACCGTGCCCACGGCCGCCGGCGACGGCAACCCGGAGATCTCGATCGCGCTGCGGCAGCTCCAGCTCCCCGGCGCGACGACACCGAGCGATCTCGTACTGTCGCTCGACAGCCTCGATGACCTGCAGGACTCGGCGATCGAGCTGATCCTCGGGCTCGTCAAGGCCCAGGCCGACGCGCTGGCCGGCGGCCCACTGGAAGCGCTGGCGCGGATGCTTGGTCTGCGGGCCGGCTCGGGGATCCCCGAGTTCCCCGTGCAGCAGATCGCCGACCAGGGAGTCGATGCGCTCGCGACCTGGTTCGAAACTGTCGTCGCCGACGAGACCAGCCGAAGCGCCTGGCTGGACGCGCTCGCCGACCTGGCCGGCGCCGGCGCCCTGGTCGACGACGGCGAGCTCCGCGTCGACATCGGTACGGATGCCGTGCTCCGCCTCGGGCTCGCGGTGTCGCCGGGTGCGAGTGGGCAGCCGATCCTGACCCCCAGGGTGTCCCTGTCGGTCGCGCCGAGCGACGACATCCGGCTGCGCGCCGAGGCCGACCTCCTCACGCTCGATCTCGGCACCGGCAGTGCGACGGCGCTGCCGCAGCTGTCGGTGCAGTTGATCGCCGGCCGCCGCGAGGGCCCGGCCGATCCCGAGCCCGGCGGCACCAATCTGCTGACCGGCGACCCGGCATGTCGTGCGCTGCGGCTGGGGTTCGCCCTCGACCCGCAGCGGCGACCGACCGTGGTTCTCGCGGCCGACGGCGTCGACATCGGCAGCCACTCGTACGAGACGCTGGACCTCACCAATCCCGACGCACTCGCCGAGATCGCCGGTGATGCGCTCGAGGTGATCGCGGGCGACCTCTTCGACCAGCTCGGCGGCGTCGTCGATGCGGTACGCACGCTGATCGGTCTGACCCCGCCGACCGGATTCCCGACACTCGAGCCGGTCCCGATCGCCCAGTTGCTGCAGAACCCGTTGGAGGCGATCCGAGGCTACTGGGACGGCCTGGTTCGCGAGCATGCCGATGCTGTGCCGGCGACACTTCAGCCCCTGCGCGACCTGATCAGCGCAGCGTCCGAATCGACGGTCGACGTCGCAGGTGATGGGACTCCGCAGTCCCCGTGGATGATTCCCTTGGTCGGCCCGGCGTCCCTGCAGGTCTTCCGCGACGGCGACCTCCTCCAAGTGGCCGTCGCGGCCACGTACGTGGTCGACACCCTCGGTCAAGGATGTACGGCGGTCACGTCGTCGCTGCGGATCGGCCTGATCGCAGTCGATCTCGCCAACCGCCATGCGGAGTTCTGCGCCAAGGTCGAGGCGAGTCTGTACGCCACCGCGGCCGGCAAGAGCTACGCGCGCTTCCAGATCGGCGACTTCGACGTACGGGCGGAGCACGTCGGCTTGGCGGCGAGCTGGCAGCCGACGGCCGGCCTGTCGGTCGATGTCCTCACGCCCAGCCTGTCGGTCGCGGCGGCCGACGATCCAGACGCGACCCGAGTGCCGCTCACGTTGCCGGTCATCGCGGCCGACGGCACGGTGAGTCTGCCGCCGGAAGGCTGGGACTCCGTCGAAGCGCTGGTCGCACTGCTCGCCCGCTCGTCCGGTGTCCCTTGGATCGGGCAGCTGGTCGACGCGCTCGGTTGGACGTTCGACCAGACGCCCACGGAGCACCATCTCCGACTGGCCGACTTGGTGGCCGATCCGGTTCCCGCCGTGAAGGAGTGGCTCACCGCGCTCGTCCTCGACGGCCGCGACGCACTCATCCTCGCCCTCGACCCGATCGCTCGGGTGCTGGGAGGTTCACCGAGCAGCTTCGGCCCGGTCCACGGCACCGGCCGGCCCGACGACCCGTACGTGGTGGGATTCGGCGAAGATCTCCCGGCGATCCCCCAGCTCGCGGTCTGGCTACTGCCCGACGGACCCAGCCGGATCCCGTCGGCTGCCGGTCCCGATCTGCGTTCCTGGCGCCCAGGCACGCCCGGCCTCGACGCTGAAACGCTGCTCCAAGGGCTCGTCGACGAAGCGACCCTGGCCACCGAGATCGCCGACCTGATCAGCGCTCGGCCGGACATCGCCGCCGGGCTCAATGCCCTGGCCGTACGGTGGCTCGGCACGGACGGGCGCATCGTGGCACCGGACGGCGACCTGCCCGCCGTGACCGTCCATCGCGTCGACGATGTCTCGACCGACGGGCTCGCGAGCTCGCTCGACCTGGAGGCGGTCCTCGGCCACGCGCCGGCCGACACTGTGGTCCAGGTGGTCGTCGCCCGGCCGACTGCGGACGTCAGCGCGATCCGATCGGACATCCCGGCCGAGCATCGGGTCGACCTTCGTACACCGGGGCTGGAGCCGACCGCCTTCGCCACTCCACCTGGCGCGGGGACGGCGATCGGTGACTGGCTCGTGGTGCTGGGCGGACGGGCGGACTGCGTGCTGGCGTCCGGTGATCCGGACGGCATCGCCGGACAGGCAACCCGGTTGCGACGGTTCCTCGATGCCTTCGAACCTTCGGAGCTGACCGTCGTCGCGTCGGCCGAGGCTGGGCATGCCGTCCTGAGGGCGTCGGCAGATCAGGCGGCACCGGCGGCCGCGCACGTCGTGACCCTCGGCACGTCGTGGAGTCCGGTCGCGTTCACGATCATCGACGACCAGCCGGCCGCCGACGCGCTGCGGCTGCTCCACTGGCTGCTCCCCGCGGTCGACGACGACGAGCCGGACGACCCCGATCTCGCCCTGGCTCGCGGCCTGGTCGAGGGCCTGTATGCGATGACCGGCGAGGACGATCCCGGTCGCGAGCTGCGTCCGCCGGCCTCGGGCGTCGCGACTCCGGCCGGCGTCGAGGTGCACGCGATGTTTGGCGTCGCCGGTGCCGAGGCGATCTCGCGTGCGGTCACGTCTGTCGTGGCAGCCGGGCTCTCGACCCGGGCGCAGGACCGGACCGCTGCTGTGGCCGACGAACCCACCGGAACACGAGCTGGAGTACGCCTGCAGCTGCCCGCGACCGGCACCGGGATCACAGTCGGCGGACACGTGACGCTCGAACTCGTCGGTGCCGACCTTGCGGAGGACGGCGTCGGCATCGATTTCACCCAGGCCACCGTGCTGCGGGCCCGGCTCGAGATCCGGCGCGCCGGAGGATGGCTGGTCGGCGGGCCCGATCCGGGTCGCAGCCCAGGTCCGCGGCCGGGACATGACGTGCGCTGGGTCAGTGCCGACGTCGTCGTCCCGATCAGTGGCGACGCTCCGGCCGCCGCGAAGCTGGTCCTGCACGAGGCGGGCGTCTTCGGCCTCGAGCGCGAGCGCTGGGTGGTCAGCGCAGACACGGTGAGTGCGGCCGCGGCCGGCCTGCCGGACACCATCGCGGACGCCGTGACTCCTGCGCTGCCCGAGGTACGTGCCCTGCTGTCCGACATCGCGAGCGAGCTGGTCGCCGTCGAAGCCGAGGCGGAGAACGCGGGGGTCGGTGCGCTCGTACGGATGCTCAACGCACTCGACGTCTTCGCGCCGGAGGGCGGGGCGAACCCGGACGGGATCGACCACCTCCTGTTCGACCCGGCCGAGCACGTCGCAGCGGCGATCGCCGACGCCGCGCGACGGACCGAGCTCGATGCCGCGATCACGATCCTGCTGTCCAGCCTGCTCGCGGCGGAGGGCGGCAGCGAAGTCGACTTCGACTTCGATCTCGATGCGCGCACGATCGCGCTGCGCCTCGACGGCACTCCGGGTGACGTCGGGATGCTCGCCTGGCGCATGGAGGCTGATCTCAGCGCCACCTCGACACCGGTGGTCACCGTCACGGTCGGGTCGGCAGGGAGCACTCCGGCCGGTGGCGCCGAGCTGACCCTGTCGTACGCAGCGGAGACCGGCCTCGGCGCTGCGCTGGATTGGCACCGTGCCGGCGCAGCGCCACCGGTGCACATCGGGCTCTGGCCGGAGCCGGACATCGATGCCGCGCTGCGTGGACTC
>DATFRX010000062.1:0-2503 GCA_035262905.1 Nocardioidaceae bacterium | reverse complement strand
CTTCGCGGAGTACATGATCGTTCCGCGTCAGGTCCTGAAGGTCGACGGGCTCAACCGGATCCCCGACAACGTCGGGTACGACGAGGCGTCCGCCGCCGAGCCGTTCGCCTGTGCGATCAACGCCCAGGAGCTGCTCGGCATCGAAGAGGGCGACACCGTCGTCGTCTTCGGCGCCGGGCCGATCGGCTGCATGCACATCCGCATCGCGCGCGGTGTCCACGACTGTGGGCCGGTGTACCTCGTAGACGTCAATGCCGAGCGACTGGCGATGTCAGCCGACGCGGTCAAGCCCGACGAGACGATCGACGGCTCCGAGGTGAACGTCGTCGAACGCGTGATGGAGCTGACCGGTGGCCGCGGTGCCGACGTCGTCATCACTGCCACCGCTGCGAACGTCACCCAGGAGCAGGCGATCTCCATGGCCGCCCGCAACGGCCGGATCTCGTTCTTTGGCGGGCTCCCCAAGGCCGACCCTTTCATCAAGTGCGACTCCAACCTGGTGCACTACCGTCAGCTGCACATCCACGGCGCCAACGGGTCAGCCCCCGAGCACAACAAGCGAGCCCTGGAGTACATCTCGACCGGCCAGGTCCCGGTCAAGGACCTGATCACCGAGCACATCCCGCTGGAGCGGGTCCTCG
Source organism: Nocardioidaceae bacterium (assembly GCA_035262905.1). Lineage (GTDB taxonomy): Bacteria > Actinomycetota > Actinomycetes > Propionibacteriales > Nocardioidaceae > DATFRX01. Next base: position 1,862 of record DATFRX010000062.1, on the reverse strand, counting down.
ACGCGTTCCAGATCGTCAAGAACGGGGAGGCCATCAAGGTCACCGTCGAGCCCTGACCGCTTCGAAGGCCACATGGACGAGAATGAAAACCTAAGCGAACACACCCCTGGAACGGGACTTCGATGACGATGTACGCCGCGGAGCGGCAGCAGGCGATCGCTGAGCTGGTGACCCGTCGAGGTCGAGTCTCCGTGGCGGACCTCTCCGTCGAGTTCGGCGTAACCACCGAGACGGTCCGTCGCGACCTCGACACTCTCGAGGAGCGGCACTTGCTACGCCGCGTCCACGGCGGAGCACTTCCTACGGACTCGTTCACCGTGCTCGAGGTCGGCCTGACCGACCGTGGACTGTCCCACCCCGAAGAGAAGCGGCGGATCGCCGAGGCGGCGCTCGCCTTCCTGCCCGCCGCCGACGCAGCCGTCATCTTCGACGCGGGGACGACGACGATCCAGCTGGCCGCGGTGCTCCCCAAGGATCACCGGATCACCGCACTCACCCATGCCATCCCCGTTGCGGCCAGGCTCGCGGACCAGCCGAACGTCGTTCTGCACCTGTTGCCCGGCCGGGTGCGCCACAACACCCAGGCGGCCGTCGGGGTCGAGACCGTCGCCGCGCTGGCACGGGTCAGGGCCGAGGTGGCGTTCGTCGGCACCAACGGCATCACGATGGAGCACGGCCTCTCCACTCCCGACCATGCCGAGGCGGCGACCAAGGCCGCCATCGTGGCCAGCGCCCAAAAGATCGTCGTCCTCGCAGACTCCAGCAAGATCGGTCAGGAGCGCACCGTGCGTTTCGCGGATCTCGCCGACATCGACGTGCTCGTCACGGACGTCGGGGCCGATCCCGCGCAGGTCGGGGCCTTTCGAGACGCCGGCGTCCACGTGGTGCTCGCCTGATCGCCACGGGGAGGCCTCCCTCAGACGCCGAGGAAGCGTCGTACGGCGTCGCGCGCTGACCCGGGGTCGTGCGCCTCGAGCGCGGCCTCGGCGGCCTCCTCGCAGGCGTCCATGGTCACCGACGCGAGCCGTGCGCCCACGGGGCGGATGGCCGCAGATGCCATCGACAACGACGTGATCCCCATGCCGACGAGCACGCACGCTAGTAGCGGGTCGGCAGCGGCCTCGCCACAGACACCGACGGGCTTGCCGGCCTGTCTGCCGGACTCGGCGGTGATTGCGATCAGCTGGAGCACCGCGGGCTGCCACGCGTCCGTCAGATGCGCCAGGTCGGTTGCCATCCGGTCAGCGGCCATCGTGTACTGGGTGAGGTCGTTGGTACCGATCGAGAGAAAGTCCACCACCTCGAGCATCCGTTGCGCGAGCAGGGCTGCCGACGGCACCTCGACCATGACGCCCGGCTTCAACCCTCGGTCGCGCACCGCCGAGGCGAAGTTCGCCGCCTCGGCGACCGTGGCGACCATCGGTGCCATCACCCAGGTCTCGGTCCCGGTCGTTTGCGCGGCGGCCGCGATGCCGTCGAGCTGCCTGGTCAACAAGTCTGGGTTGTCGAAGGAGAGGCGCAAGCCTCGCACGCCTAGCGCGGGATTCTCCTCGCCCTCGTGGGTGGCGAAGGCGATCGGCTTGTCCGAACCGGCGTCGAGCGTGCGAACCACGACGTACCTGCCGCCGAACGGCTCCAGCACCTCGCCGTAGATCTCGGCCTGCTCGTCGGCGGACGGCTCCTCGGCGCGGTTGAGAAAGCACAGCTCGGTCCGGAACAGGCCAACGCCCTCGACCGGGCCCCCGGCGGCCAGCCGGGCGGACTCGCCGTCCGCCACGTTGGCCAGGATCTTCACAGGGGTCCCGTCAGCGGTCCGCCCCGGACCGGTCCAGGCCGCCAGCGCCGCGCGCTGAGCTCGGTCG
>DATFRX010000061.1:0-2369 GCA_035262905.1 Nocardioidaceae bacterium | reverse complement strand
CCCCCAGACGACCACACTCCGCACGGCAGACCGGCCGCTGCGGGAGCCGAACACACCCGAAAGCAGGTTTGCCATGTACGAGTTCGCCACCCCCGAGCCGGTCCGACTGCGTATCGAGTTCGGCTCCGGCGACATCGTGATCGACGCCACCGACACCGAAACGAGCTCGGTCCGGATCGAGCCGTACCGCGACGACGACGCCGGCCGCGAGGCGATGGAGAAGACCACCGTCGAGCAGCGCGGCGACGAGATCCGGATCGAGACGCCGCGCAAGAGCGGCATCTTCCGGCGCGGCGGTCGGCTGCGGGCCCGGATCGAGATCCCGAACGGCTCCAGCGTCGAGGCCAAGATCGACTCCGCCGACCTGACGACGAGGGGCACCCTCGCCAGCGCCCTGGTCAAGACCGGCTCCGGCGACATTCGGCTCGACACGGTCAACGGCGAGGCCTCGGTCTCGTCCGGATCCGGCGAGGTCGATGTCGACCACGGCGGTGAGCTGACCCGCATCCAGACCGGCTCGGGCGACAGTTCGGTCCGAGACGCCAAGGGGCGGGTTCAGATCTCCACCGGCTCGGGCGACATCCGGGTCGACGAGGCCATCGGCGCCGTCCAGGTCAACTCGGGATCCGGCGACGTCAACATCGGCGACGCCCAGAGCGACGTCTCGGTCAACACGGCCTCCGGTGACCAGAACCTCGGTCGCGCGTCCCGGGGCCGGGTCAAGTGCAACGCGGCCTCCGGCGACATCCAGATCGGCATCGCCTACGGCACGGCCGCCTGGCTCGAGGTCAACACGGTCAGCGGCTCGGTCTCGTCCGAATTGGACGGTTCGGAGCCCCCTGGAGAGGACGAGGAGACCGTCCAGGTGAAGGCGACATCAGTGAGCGGCGACATCACCCTCACCAGGGCGTGACCTGCGCAAATCACGTCAAGAAACTGTCAGACCCTCCGACGAGAATCATCCTCAGAACAAGCCACGGAGAGGACATCATGCGAGGCACCAGTTACACCGATGTCGAGCGGATCGCTCGGCAGCAGATCGACGAGCGGGTCGCCTGCAGACACCTGTCCCAGCCCACCAACGAGCGCCGGATGTCCCGCCGCAATCGGGTCCGTTCCGGCACGGCTGAGACACTGCGTCGCCTGGCTAACGCGCTCGACGTCAGTCACTGAGCGACGACACTCGCGCCGAGGTTCGCGCTGTCACCGAGACAGCCGCGGCCTCGGCGCAACTGTGTCCGGGGACCGGCTCAGAGCGGAGTGCGGTGGAAGTTCGCGTACGACCGGCTCGGCGTCGGACCACGCTGATCCTGGTAGCGCGAGCCGTACACGGACGAGCCGTACGGATGCTCCGCCGGCGAGCTGAGTCGGAAGAAGCACAGCTGCCCGATCTTCATGCCCGGCCAGAGCTTGATCGGCAGGGTGGCGACGTTCGACAGCTCCAACGTGACGTGCCCGGAGAAGCCGGCGTCGACGAATCCCGCGGTCGAGTGCGTCAGCAGTCCCAGCCGTCCGAGCGACGACTTCCCCTCGAGCCGAGCCGCGACGTCGTCGGGCAGCGTGACGACCTCGTACGACGACGCCAGTACGAACTCCCCCGGGTGCAGGATGAACGGCTCCTCAGCGGACGGCTCGACGAGACGGGTCAGCTCCGGCTGCTCGACCGCCGGGTCGATGTGGGGGTAGCGATGGTTCTCGAACACGCGGAAGAAGCGATCGAGCCGGATATCCACTGAGGACGGCTGAATCATCGCCTCGTCGTACGGCTCGAGCACCACGCGACCCTTGTCGAGCTCGGCTCGGATGTCGCGATCGGACAGCAGCATGGACCCAACCTAATGCGTACGCGCTCGCACTAGCCTCGGAGGATGACGCCTCCGTACGTCGCGATCGTCGGCCCTGGCGCCGGCGCAACCGAGACCGATCGCGACCATGCCCGTCGCGCCGGCGCATGGTTGGCCCAGCATGGCGTGATCGTGCTGAGCGGCGGCCTCGGCGGTGTCATGGGCGCGACGGCAGAGGGAGTACGCGACGGTGGCGGCGTCTGCGTCGGCCTGCTACCCGGGTCGTCTCGCGCCGAGGCCCATCCGGCCCATTCCATCGCGATCCCGACCGGCCTCGGCGAGCTCCGCAACGGCCTGCTCGTCCGAGCGGCCGACGCCGTACTCGCGATCAGTACGAGCTGGGGCACCATGAGCGAGATCGCGCTGGCGGTCCGTACCGAGGTGCCGGTCGTGATGATCGGCGGCTGGACCATGCCGGCCGCTGGTGTCCACGTCACCGACTCACTCGACGAGGCACTCGACCAGGTGCTGGCGTACGCCCGCGACCGGGCAAACAGATACTGAGACGGGCCGGGCGGAAGGAAC
>DATFRX010000060.1:0-5897 GCA_035262905.1 Nocardioidaceae bacterium | reverse complement strand
TGCCACAGGTAGAACCCGTACGAGACGTCGCCGATCCATCGCAGCGGCTGCCGCCCGAACAGCCGTACGACGAGCGGACCCGACCGATCGGGGATGCCGCTGCCGGCGGCGAGCAGCGCGGCTGTGCCGACCACTGGCAGGGCCATGTGATAGCCGGGGACTGGCGTGTGATCGGTGAACGTGGCCGCCGCCACGGCGATCGACGTTAGTCCCAGGGCAGCGAGCACCGCCCGGGTCATGCCGCCCAGCAGGGGAAGCGATCGACCGGCCAGCGCGAGCAGGGCTCCCGCGCCGAGCTCCCAGCCGCGGGTCGCGGTCGAGAAGTAGGCGCCGGTCGGGTCGGTCGGAGTCGTCTGCACCGACCAGGCGAAGGAGGCGGCCGTCAGGCCGGCGGCGACGAGACCGAGCCAGAGCAGCCGTCGGCGTACGTTGGCCGCGCGCCGCCGGGCGCCGATGACCAGCACGAGGACGAGCAGCGTCGGCCAGACGAGGTAGAACTGCTCCTCGACCGCGAGCGACCAGACGTGCTGCAGCGGCGACGGCGGCTGGCCACGCGAGAAGTAGTCGGTCTCCTGTTGCCCGAAGCGCAGGTTGGCCGCGAAGAACGCCGACCACGCGACGTCGCCGAGAACCTTCTGAGCACGGACGTAGGGCAAGAGCACGATCGCCGCGACCGCGGTCACCGTCAAGGTGACAGTCGCGGCCGGGAGAATGCGGCGGGCGCGTTTGGCATAGAAACCGGCCAGGGATACAGATCCGTGTTCGGTCGCCTCGTGCAAGAGAATCGACGTGATCAGATAACCGGAGACGACGAAGAAGACGTCCACTCCGATGTAGCCACCGGCGAAACCCGGCACGCCGGCGTGCGCCAGCACGACCAGCAGGACGGCGATGGCGCGGAGGCCCTGGATATCCCCGCGCGATCGCATCGCGGGAATCGCGAGTCGAGCGCGATGACGCCTGCCGGGCATGGCATTACCCCCCTTGTCGAATGCGGACTGATCCGCCGCCCCCTCACACCTGCCTCGGGTCCGGCGACGCTGCCGAGGTTCCGGCCCCGGGCAGGGTCGGCCAGGCGAACGACCCCACCCCCATCGGCCGCCTCGGAACCCTGCCCGGGTTACCCGTGATGACTAGGCGAGGGTGCGCGCTGGTTGCCTGCGAGTTTGCGATCTGTATTGGCGAGCTCTGGAGCGCCATCAGCGCCACCCTCCGGCAGGTACGGGAGGAGCGATGGGCCATTGGTTCCATGCGGGGCTGTCCACATCCTGGACGCGGCCGGCGACCCGGGACACGATGATTGACGCGGCGATTGGCGGCGAAGTGTCCGCCCTGCCTGACTAGCGAACTAGCGAAACTGCGGCGGATCTCCCGCCATAGCCGGATTCAGGCGGTGATGGACTCCGCGATGAAGAACTCGGTGAGCACCGGCGCGAGCACGTCGTCGGCGAGGCCGTGCCACTCACCGGTGAGGCTGCGATGGGTCGCGTTCGGCAGCCGGGCGGCGACCAGCGAGGCCCAGCCGCTGAGGTCGTCGGTGCTGCCGTCGCTGTCGAGAACCAGCGTCGGCACGGTGACGGCGGCGAACACCTCCGGCGCGGTGGCCTCGGAGATCCGGCAGTCGTAGACCAGCGTGTGGGCGACCGACTCCATCGCCTTCCAGGCCGGAGTGCCGCGGGAGTCCTCGATGATCTCGTCCGGCACGCCGATGCTGACCTGGAAGTGCTCGACCGCGTCGCTGCTTCGGCCGGCCCCGACGAGCGCCTCGAGTTCGGTGGTGAGCGAGCTGGGCGCCTGGGTCTCGTCGTCGTCGAGTGGCGGCTCGAGCAGCGCCAGCCGTGTGATGGCGACCCCGGACGCGGCCGCATGCAGACCGAGCAGTGCCCCGCTGGAGAAGCCGTAGACGTAGGCCGAGCCGCCCGCCTGGTCGACCAGGGCCGCGATGTCCTCGACCTCGCGGTCGACCGAGTACGGCAGGGTGTCGGTGCTGTCGCCGCGGCCACGGCGGTCGTACCCGAAGACGGTGAAGTGGTCTGAGAGCAGCTGGGTCAGCCCGGTGAACGAGCTGAACGAGCGGAAGTGTGCCGCTGCCTCGATCAGGATCAGGGCCGGACCGGCGCCGGCGCTCTCGTAGGCGATTGTGCTGCCGTCCGCCGAGCGCACGTACCCCTCAGGTGGGGTCGTCATCGACATGTCCTCTCCGCCCCCGGTTTGCATTCCGGTCCGGTCACCCCTCCCAGGCTGACCAGAGAATCGTCGCATCGACCAGGTCAAAGCGCATCGCGGCACACCAGAGATCCGGCGGCGCGACCGGCGAATCCGGCCGTCACGGCGTGCTGTGGGGGATCATGACGACATGCATCCGTCGGCGGTGGCCGTGCCGGATCCGGCAGCGGTCCTCGACGCGTTCGGCATCGCGGGCCGGGCCGTCGAGCTGGTGGAGCTGCCCGGCGCCTCGTTGAATCGGGTCTATCGGCTGACCACCGACAGCAATCGGTTCGCGGTCAAGGAGGTGCTCAATCCGTGGGGCGACGCGGGCTGGCGGGACTGGCTGGACGTCGCGTGGCGGTTCGAGCTCCGGGCGTACGACGCCGGTGTCGAGATGCCCGAGCCGATCCCCAATCCGGTCGACAGTGGCTGTGTGGCCTGGATCGACGGGCCGGACGGAGATCTCCTGGCGGTACGTCTGCACCGCTGGGTGGACGGCAAGCCGCATGGCCCGGGTCCGGCCGACCGTGGCGTGGCGGAGTGGGCCGGCCGGGTGCTGGCGACCCTGCACGAGCTCGATCCGCGGCCGGTGGAGGTCGCCGGGCTGCCGTCCCGGGATCGAGAGACGGTCGAGCGATGGCCGGAGCTGGTGAGCCTGGCGCACAGTGCCCGGGCGCGTTGGACCGGACTGATGGTCCAGGCCGAGCCAGTGGTACGGACCATCGCGGCGCTGGCCGACACGGCGGGGGAGGACGGTGAGCCCGAGGTGATGAGCCACGGCGACATCGACCAGGAGAACATCGTGCTCTCGTCGGCCGGACCGGTGCTCTGCGACTGGGACTCGGCCGCGCCGCATGCACCGCGACAGGAGCTCGTCGACGTCGCGATGTCGCTGGCGGGCTGGAAGCGGTTCCACATCGCGCGGGCGGTGATCGCGTCGTACGAGGAGACGACCGGTCGCCAGGTGGCCGTTCGGTCGGCCGATCTCGGACCGTCGATGTTGTCGACGCTGGACTGGATCCGGTTCAACATCGAACGGGCCTTGGGTGTGCGCTCGGCGAGCCCACACGAGCGGGCCAGCAGTGACGGTCTGGTGGCCGGGCTGCTGCAGCAGTTGCCGCATCAGGCCTACGTCGCGCAGCAGGCAGGCGAACTGCTGCTGCGCGCCTAGCCGGCCAGCTCGGCGAGCAGCGCCCGCTCGTCGGCGTCGGACAGTCCGGCTCCGCGCGGCGCGTTCAGATCGCGGGTCAGCTCCCACGCCAGGGTGTCACCGAGTGTCTCGGCGAGCGGCCTGGTGACGAGACCCTCAGCGCGGGCGGCGCCGACGTCGCGAGCCCCGAAGCCGGCGTACTCGGGCAGCGGCAGCCATTGCGGCAGCGACCGCTCGCCCATCCAGGGCGCCACCTCGTGCGCCTGCAGCCAGTCCTGGTCGACCGGCGCCAGCGGCCCGGTATGACCGGCGACTTCGCGGGCCACCTCCAGATGGCGCGGCAGCGGCGTGGGGATCCCCATTGCGTTGAAGGCGCCGGACAGGCCGCGCGATCCGGCGTCCACGATCCAGGCGGCCAGATCGCGTACGTCGATCACCTGGGTCGACAGGTCCGGGGAGTCGGGGACCAGGACGGTTCCGTCGTCGGCGGCCGGCCGGGCGAAGCGCAGCGGCCAGTAGCCGGTGCGATCGGAGCTGTCGCCGGGCCCGCCGATCAGTCCGGCGCGGACCAGCAGCGTGCGGTCGGCGCCGTAGGCCTTCACGGCGTGCTGCTCGCAGGCGACCTTCGCCTCGCCGTACGTCTCGAGCGACTCCATGACGTCGCCCTCGAGCGCCGGTAGCAAATCCGCCCGCTCGTCGACGCCGGGCGTGCCGTGGTCGGCATAGACGCTGGCCGTCGAGACGAAGACGAAGGTCTCGCTGCGGTCCGCGAGTGCGTCGGCCGCCCGGCGAACGTGGCCGGGCTGCCGCGAGACGTCGACGACAGCGCCCCACTGCTCGCGGGCGACATCGACGAGTGCGTCCGGCCGATCCCGGTCGGCTCGGACGAACTCGACTCCGTCCGGGACGCTGCCGGACTCGCCTCGCGCCAGGCAGGTGACCTGATGGCCACGATCCAGCGCCGTCGTCGCGATCCAGCCACCGAGCCAACCCGTACCGCCGAGCAGGAGAATGCGCATGAGGACAGCAGACGCGACGGCATGCCGGAGAAGCAACCGGGTTCGCCGAGCGCGTAACCGGGGACAACCGGTGCACAATGGGGCAGTGGAAGAGCACCGGCCCTCCGCGGCCCAGTCCGCCGCGCTGTGGCTGATCGCGATCGGGCTGGTGCTGACCGGCTACGGCGCCTGGGAGCGTTGGGGGACCAACCTGGTCGCCTGGCACAACCAGCAGGAGGCGATGAACGACCTCGCCGACGGCTGGCAGAACCCGGACGACGCCAAGCCGGGGCAGACGATCGCGGTGCTGCGCATTCCGGCGTTCGGGGCCGACTTCAAGGTGCCGATCATCGAGGGCGTGAACTCCAAGGACCTGTCCAGCGGAGTCGGTCACTATCCGACGACGGCGCTGCCCGGCGAGGTCGGCAACTTCGCGGTGGCCGGTCATCGGGTTACCCATGGCGAGCCGTTCCGCGACTTCCCGGAGCTGCAGCGCGGCGACATCATCAAGGTCGAGACTTCGGACGCGGTCTACACCTACGTCTTCGACAACGATCCCGGGAAGCTGGTCGTGCAGCCGGAGGACACCTGGGTGCTCGAGCCGGTGCCGCCCGGGTCCCAGTACGACGACGGCTCGGACGAACCGTCGCAGGCGATCGTCACGCTGACGACCTGCGGCAAGCTGGTTCACACCAGTGATCGGATGGTGGCGTTCGGCCACCTGATCCACACCGAGGCGCGGTAGTCCGCGTCAGTCTCAGCCGGTGTTGCGGCGCCGGAGCAGCAGGACGAGGAGCGTGCCTCCGGCGGTCAGGGCGGTCAGCCCGGCGTACGTGGCGCGCGGACCCCACGCTGACGCTCCGGTGTCGGCCAGCGGCGGCGTGTGGGGCTGGGCACCCGGCGGCTGCTTGCCCGGCGGCGGTGGCTGGTTCTTGTCGGGCGGCGGCTGGTTGACCGGGGTGTCGACGACCTTCTGCGAGCAGGTCGCGTCGGACAGCGTGATCGAGCCGCTGAGCCGGAGCAGCGGGTTCAGATCGGGGACCTGGCTGGTCGGCAGCTGCGCCAGGAAATCGTCGAGGGCGTCATAGAGCGGTTGACCCGACAGCCGGTCAGCCCCCTTGGGGAGTGCGGGGAACCCGGCGTCGGTGCCGGCTCGCTCCACGTCGGACAGCAGCTGCTTGACGGTGTCCTCGAAGGCTTTCATCGCCGCCGGCAGCTGTTGCAGTACGTCGGGGTCGAGGTCGGCGTCGAGCGTGACCACCAGGTTGGACAGCGTGCCGAAGGTCTTCTCGTCGGTGGTCTGTCGGTTCCACCGCACCGTGCCGAGTCCTGGCACCGGTGTCTCGGTGTTGGCGTTGAGCTCGATCGAGCTGTCGGACGGCAGCGCGCTACCCGTGAGACTGCCGACCGGGGCATCGAGGCTGATCGTGTCGCCGTCACCGGTGCACCGGGCCACCAGGTTCTCGACGGTGAGGGCGCCGTCGGCGATGCTGAGGTGGTCGATCACGGCCTCGCTCACGACGTCGCCGTTGTGCTTGGTC
>DATFRX010000059.1:0-17628 GCA_035262905.1 Nocardioidaceae bacterium | reverse complement strand
GTTGCTGTCGGAGTGGCGGATGGTGGAGGTGTTGAAGGGGCGGCCGAGGGCGGCGGCGTCGGCCTCCAGGCGGGGGACCGACCGGGCGAGCTGGCGGCGCATCAGCCGCTCGGCGAAGCCGGAGCCGACCAGTGGGCGCATCAGCATCGCCGCCACCACCGACTTCGGAACGTAGATCCGGCGAGCCCGGTTGGCGATCCCGTCGGCGATCATCGTCGCGCAGTCCTCTACCGACGTGGTGGTGTTGGCCGGCCACGGCAGCTTGCTCCTGCTCTCCTTGAAGCTCGGCAGATCGGCCTCGGCGCTGCGTACGAGATCGGTGTCGACCCACGACGGATGGCAGATGCCGACATCGACGCCGAGATGCAGCACCTCCTGTCGCATCGCCAGCGCGAACGCCTCGACACCGGACTTCGACGCGTCGTAGGCCGCCATGCCGGCGAGCGGACTGAACGCGGCGAGCGACGAGACGACCAGGATGTAGCCGCGGCGCTCGATGACATGCGGCAGCGCGGCGTGGGCGGTACGGAACATGCCGGTGAGGTTGATGTCGATGACCCGCTGGAACGCGGCCGGGTCGATCTGGCGGACGGTGCCGTACGACCCGACGCCGGCATTGGTCATGACGACGTCGATGCCACCGAGCTGCTCCACGACCTCGGCGACGACCCGGTCGGTCGCGTCCTGATCGGTGACGTCGAGCTCCCGCCACAGGTGCCGCGGACCGAGCTCCTCGGCGACGGCTGCCAGATTGGCCGGCTCCAGTCCGACCAGGGCCAACGTCGCACCGCGCCCTGTGAGCTCCCGCGCGGTCTGAGCGCCGATCCCTCGAGCAGCGCCGGTAATGAGGACGACCTTGCCTTCGACGTCGTACGCAGGCTTCATATACCGACGGTATCCGAATCGGCCAGGCAGTGTCACCAGGCCATATGCCCGGCATATGCGCTATGGCAAACATCTCGTCTAAGGAATCTCTAGACCGATACGTCCCGTACTCCCTACTGTGACCTCGGCTACGCGTCGCCAAGGGCCATAGCGACGACAGCCGTACCGGCATCCGCAAACCGGTGCCACCCGCATGCGTCCAAGGAGGGACCACCGTGCGACTCATCAGACCACTAGCGTGCTTAGCGTTGTTGGCCGGCGGCCTGACAGCGTTGACGGCGACCGGCTCTGCCGGGGCCAAGCCTGACGACGGAGCAGCCGACCGGCCGGGGCTGCTACAGCAGCTGCGAGCCGACGCAGACGGGTCGGTGACGGTCACCGGCGAAGACGCGACCAACCGCCTGGGATTCATCCGGGCCGGCAGCAACGGCGACCTGATGCCCGACAACGGAGCGCGGTCGGCTGCCAAGGCCGACGCGTTCCTCGCCGACTACGCGCCCCTGCTCGGTGCGCCGGCCGACCAGCTCGTACGCCAGTCGGTGAGCCACGACGATTATGGCTCGACGGTGACCTACACCCAGCACTACAAGGGACTGCCCGTCTTCGGTTCGATGGTCCTCGCGCACCTCGACTCCGGCGGCGACCTGACCAGCGTCAACGGCGTGGGCGTACCCAACCTGGACCTCTCGGTCAGCCCGCAGTTCAGCAAGCAGGCGGCCGCGCATCGCGCGATCCAGATCGTGCGAGCCGACCCGCCGGGCGGCAAGAAGACCGACACCTCCGGGATCAAGGCTGCGTCGAACCGGCTGATCGTCTACCGCGACGGCCTGGTCCGCGGCGTTCCCGGTGACAGCGAGCTCGCGTGGCAGGTCGAGGTGACCAACCGCAAGAACATCCGCGACATGGTGTTCGTCTCCGCCACCTCCGGCAAGGCCGTCAACCGTTACTCGATGGTCGACGACGCACTGCACCGAGTCGTGTACGAGCGGACGCATACTCCGGCCGCGAAGGTCTGGGAAGAGGGCGACCCGTTCCCCGGCGCACTCAACGTGGACCAGCAGAACATCGTCCGCGGCAGCGGCGAGGCCTATTGGTTCTTCTCCAACGTGTTCGGTCGTGACTCCTACGACGCGGCCGGCCACATCATGGAGACGGTCAACAACGACCCGCGGATCGCCTGCCCCAACGCGAACTGGAACGGCATCACAACCAACTACTGCAACGGCGTGACGGCCGACGACGTGGTCGCGCACGAGTGGGGCCACGCGTACACCGAGTTCACCCACGGCCTGATCTACCAGTGGCAGCCGGGTGCGCTCAACGAGTCGTACTCCGACATCTGGGGTGAGACCGTCGACCTGATCAACGGCCGGATGGACGAGGACGAGGGCGACATCACCGCCAAGCGGCAGGACGGCGTGTGCTCGTCGCACAGCCCGGCCCGACCGCTGCTGACGATCAACAGTCCGTCGACCATCGCCAAGGACTGCGCGACCGGTGGCGCGGCCTTCGGTCCGCAGCTCAGCGGCACCGGCGTCACCCAGGACCTCGTCCTTGGTCTCGACGCCGACGAGGACGGCGACAACGATCCGAACCCGTTCGACCTCGAGGGCAGCAAGTACGACGGCTGCAGTCCGTTCACCAACGCCACCGACCTGGCCGGAAAGATCGTGATGGTCAACCGCGGCCTGTGCGGCTTCGAGGTGAAGGCGCGCAACGTCGACGCGGCCGGCGGAGTCGGCGCGGTGATCGCCAACCGGGACCCGATCCCGATCACGATGTCCGGCGACGCGCTTCCCGATCCGTCGATCCCGAGCGTCTCGATCGGCCGCGACGACCGTACGACGATCGCCAACGCGATCGAGGGCTCCGGCGCCACGGTGAACGTGACGATGAAGGACGCGGGCGGCGACCGCGAGGACTCGTTCCGCTGGCTGATCGGTGAGGACGCGACGGCCTTCGGCGGCGCGATCCGCGACATGTGGACGCCGACCTGCCACGGCGATCCCGGCAAGGTGAGCGACGCGGAGTACTTCTGCTCGACCGACGACGGCGGCGGCGTGCACAGCAACTCCGGTGTGCCGAACCACGGGTACGCGCTGCTGGTCGACGGCGGCGACTACAACGGCGTGACGGTTCCGGGAATCGGCCTCACCAAGGCGGCCGCGATCTACTTCCGGGCCATGACCGCCTACCAGACGCCGACCACCAAGTTCGCCGACCACGCCGACTCGCTCGAGGCGGCCTGTGCCGACCTGGTCGGTCAGCCGATCAACAGCCTCAGCACGCAGCCGAACGACAGCTCGGTGTCGAACGAGGTCGTCAACGAATCCGACTGCGTGTCCGTGGCTGCGATGACGCAGGCGATCGAGCTCCGCAAGGACCCGGTGCAGTGCAACTTCCAGCCGTTGCTCGACCCGGGCACGCCGCGGCTGTGCGCCAAGGGCGAGAGCCGCGACACCTTCTACAAGGAGGCCTTCGGCGACCGGCTCAACGGCTGGACGGTGAGTAGCTCGGCGGTGTTCGACCCGACGCAGGCGATCGACTGGACCACCAGCGACCGACTGCCTGGCGGTCGGGGCGGCCGGGCGGCCTTCGCGGCCGGTCCGGATGCGGGCACATGCAGCAACGGCGCCGGTGACATCTCCGGTGTGTCGCTGCTGACCAGCCCGTCGATCAACATTCCGGCCAACCAGGGCGCTCTGCGGTTGACCTTCGACCACTACATCGCGTCGGAGGCCGGCTTTGACGGCGGCAACGTGAAGATCAGCGTCAACGGCGGCGGCTTCCAGCTGGTCCCCGCGTCGGCGTTCGTCTTCAACGAGTACAACACCACGCTCGCTACCCAGCAGCAGGGCAGCACCAACCCGCTTCGCGGCCAGGCCGGCTTCTCCGGCACCGATGGCGGCGAGGTCCACGGGAGCTGGGGCCAGTCGCAGATCGACCTGTCGATGGTCGGCGTCCACCCGGGCGACACCGTTCAGCTGCGGTTCGACTTCGGTCGAGACGGCTGTGGCGGCAACGACGGCTGGTACGTCGACAACGTCGCGATGTCGACCTGCTTGGCCGGATCCGGGGCGGCAGCTGTCGCGCGCGAGGAGTGATCGCCTGACCATCCGGTAGCAAGCAGTCGGCACTGGGGTCCCCCGCACCGATCCGATCGGCGCGGGGGACCCCGTCGTTTCCGGACCAGCGCGTGACCAGGGTCCTCGACGGATGTCCTAAGGACCGGCCCGAAGTCAGTTCAGGTGTTCGGTGACCCGGACCTGGCCGATTCCTTAGCGTGACTATCGGTCCGATGCGGTGACCTGTGCCGAGCCCTGGGAGGCGACGTGACGAACCGATCACTCTCCAGAAAGCAGATCGGAGGCGTCGCCGCGGCGGTGACGCTGGCCCTCGGAATGCTGGTGACGCTGGGGCCGATCTCGGCCACGGCGCAGGAGCCGGGCAGCGGCAACGGTCCACCGGATCCGCTCGCGCCGGTCGACCCCCAGGCCTGGGAAGAAGAGGGCGACATGACGTGGGACGACTACGTCCCGATCCGGCCGGACGCCTGGAACTCGGCCGCGACCAGCCAGGGCAGCGAGGTCCAGTACAAGACCGCCGTGATCCTGATGGACTTCAAGGACCAGCCGTTCCTGATCACCCAGGAGCCCGGCTCGCACCCGTTCGGCAACCCGCAGAGCGGCTGGCAGCCGGTGCCGCAGAGCGGAGTCAACGACTGGTTCACCGACTACTACACGGTGCCGAACCAATACAACGGCCACCAGACCCTCCACTCGTACTGGATGGAGGACAGCCACGGCCGGATCGGCGTCGACGCCAAGGTGTTCGGGCCATACACGATGCCGTACCACTGGTGGCAGTACGGCCTCGGTGAGTGGGGCGCCAACTCGGCCAACACGAACATGTGCCCGGCCCAGACCGACGTCAGGAGCGCCGGCACCAACGTCACGAACCTCGACGTTGACACGACCGACTTCTTCTACAAGGGCGACCGGATCCGGATCCTGCATGACCGGCTCGGCCAGGGCGCTCCGGCTCCGGCCAACCGCACCATCGTCGACATCCCCGACGACCACACCCTCGTCCTCGACCAGCCGATGCCGGAGATCCGGATGGGTGCGCGGGTCCACGACTGCGCCCTCGACATCCGCACCGACGGCGGCAACGCCTGGCGGGCCGACATCGGCTGCGACCAGGGTCTGTGCGGTTTCGACAACGCGTTCTACGTGACAGCCGGTCACGACGAGTCGTCGACCTGGCAGGAGTTCGGGCCGATGATGTTCGAGAACCCAGAGGACGTCACCGACGAGTTCGGCAATCCGAACCCCAAGCTGCCCAACTCATCGGTCACCAGATACGTGCCATGGACCTCGTGGCTGGCCGCGGCCAACCACTGGCCCAACGCAGGAGGTGGCACGTCGACCCAGGCGGAGAGCTCCGGGCAGTCGGTGTTCGCGCACGAGTTCAGCCACCTGCGCAACCTGCCGGACAACTACAACAACCCGTTCGCCGACAACGAACGTGCCTATACCGGCTACTGGGAGATGATGAGTCGCGGCTCGTTCAACGGGCCGGGCGGCACCCATAACCGGTGGCAGATTCCGAACGCCGGCGGATCGGCCCTTGGCCCGCACCACATGCTGCACTTCAAGAGTGTCGGCAGCCAGCGGCTCGGTGTGGTCAAGGACGACGAGCAGGTGATCATCGACCGGAACAGCCTGCCCCAGCAGGGCGTCGCCGTGGCGACGATCAAGGCTCGGGAGTACGTGCCGGGCAACGACAACGTCGGCCTCACGGTGAACCTGGGCGATGGCGGATTCACGCCCGGCACCTGCGCGACCCGCGTGTCCGATCCGTTCTTCTGCACGCCCAACGTCACCAACTGGCAGCGGTTCACGATGGAGGTCGTCGACCGGGTCGGCAACGACTCGTTCACCCCCGGCCACGGCGTGCTGCTGGCGCAGACCCGCAACACCGGGACCCCGCGCGAGTGGATCGTCGACGCCAACCCGGAGGACATCAACCGGATCGACTTCTACCGGCCGGACGGGACCCCGGTCCCGGTCGTGCGTGGCGACCCCCGCCAGCTCGACGATGCGACCTTCCAGGCCGGCACCGACTCCGGCAGTGAGTACGAGTACGTCGACGCACCCAACCGGCTGCACTTCTACGTCTTGAACATCCACCGCGATGACGACGGTGTGCTGTTCTACGACGTGGCGGTCCGCAACCTCGACGGTGCCGGCAACTTCGCCCGCAACGTCGGGCTGCGCACCCAGAACGTGCACCCGATGGGCGATGGCGTGACCCGGATCAAGTCCCTGCTGCGCAACACCGGCCAGGCCGGTAGCGGGATCTTCGACTCCGACGTCTACCGCCTGTCGGCCACGGTCGACGGCGCCGGCTGGACGACGCACCTGCCGTACGAGGTGCGCGCGGTCAAGGCCGGCGACGCGATGCCGACCGAGGCCTACGCGGTCGCTGGTGACGGCGCCTCCGACTCCGCAACGGTGACCATCACCGCGACCAGCGAGACGGACCCGTCCAAGTCGGCGAGTGTCCAGGTCCAGGTGACCAACTAGTCAAAGAGCAGGTCGGATCCGGCGATCGTGCCGGATCCGACCTGACTCAACACCCAATCCCTGTCCGAACATCGTCGTCGTTTTGAGAAGAGGTACCGATGCGACGTCCGATCTCCCTCGCTGCATCCGTTGCCCTGTTGGTCGGACTGCTCGGTGCCGTGCACTGGTCGTCGACGGCCGCGGCGGTCAACAGTGCCGCGGTCGCGAATGCGCCCGAGGTCTGCCAAGCAGCCCCGGTCAACGCGCCCAAGCCATTGCCGGAGCCGTCGGTCCATCCGATTCAGATCACCGGACCGCCGTCCGAGCGCCTGAACCTGATCATCATGGGCGACGGCTATCAATACGATCAGCAGAGCCTGTTCTACGGCGATGTCGACCGAAACCTCGCCGTGCTCTGGTCGACTGAGCCGTACCGGACCTACCGCAACTACATCAACGTGTACGCCGTTGAGATCCCCTCGATCGACTACGGCGTGCGCCGCGACCCGGACGGCCGGTGCCGCAATCCAGACGGCACTATCCGTGACACCGGCGTGCGAGAGGGTCCGATCGACGCCAAGAACACGGCGTTGCGGCTGTGGTACTCCGACGGGCTGACCAACCCGCTCGCCCGCGGCACGACGTACGGTCCGGCGCCGCTGAACTGTATGGATTACGCCGACTACTACCAGCCCGGCGTCAACCCGTGTGAGACCGGCAACCAGGCCCACAATCGGATCCTCCAGAACTACGTGAAGCCCGCGCTGGGCGGTCTCGATCCGACCCCGGCGAACGGCGTGCAGACGCTGGCGATCTTCAACACGTTCACCTACGGCGGCATCGGCGGCACCCAGGCGACCACGTCCGGTGGCTCGCCGCAGGGACCGCTGATCTCCATGCACGAGCTCGGTCACTCGCTCGGCACGCTGGTCGACGAGTACCCATACTCGTCGCGCGATGTCGTCGAACCCTGCTTCAACGGCACCGAGGCGCAGGCCGGATTCCACCACACGCTGTACACCAGCGAGCAGCAGATGATCCAGGATCAGGTCAAGTGGTGGCGCTGGCTCGGTGAGGAGAGCCTGTCCGGTGGCAAGATCGGCCTGCACGAAGGCGGCCGGATGCGGCCGTGCGGAGTACGGCGACCGAGCGAGCACTCGATGATGCGCTGGATCGGATTCGACCTGGACCAGATCGGCCTTGAGCACATGGTTGCTCGTATCACCGGCCAGCGGAACAAGGGTCAGATGGCGCTCGACAGCACGCCGGAGGGCACCGTTCCGAGCAACGGCGTGCTGTGGGTCGACCCGACCCATCCGCGCTGGCACAAGCTGTCCGTCACCTGGCGGGTCAACGGCGAGGTCGTCCAGACCGACGACAGCGACAGCCTCGACCTGGGCAACCTCAACCTCGCGCCTGGCACGGTCGTGTCGGCAGAGGCCCGTGACCCGGTCGGCCCGAACGGCATCGACTGGGTGCGCATCCCGTCGGCCAACAACACGGCCACCGACTCCGGTTACAACGGAGCGCGATTCGTCCAGACCCGGACGTGGACGGTCGGTGACACGACGGTCGAGCCGTCAGCGCCGGCAGCCGAGATCACGCTCTCGTCGTCGACCACGCAGCCGGTCGCCGGCGACGAGGACGTCTACGTCGAGGTCAACCATCCGACCGACCGGGTCGTGGACGTGACGTGGCGGTTGAACGGCGCGGTCGTCCCGAATCCGACGAACAGCCGGATCCTGGACCTCGGCGCGCTGGACCTCCCGTCCGGCACGTACTCGCTGACGGCGACGGTGACCGACCCGGCCGACCCGGGTGGTGTCTCCGACACCGAGGAGTGGACCGTCGACAACGTGTTGCCGACGGCGCACCGGACACTCTCGGCGCCGTTGACCACGCTCGCCGACGACCTCGAGCACCCGGTCTACTTCAACGGGTGGGACATGTTCCTCGACCCGAAGGACGACCAGACCGGTTATGACGAGCAGCGGTTCGTCGTCGGCCAGCTGCGGCTGGACCGGGACGGCTGGTTCAACTACTTCGGCTTCCCCGAAGAGGAGAACGCACCGTTCCAGTTCCGGCACTCCGGCACCGTCATCAAGGCGCTGGTCTACGGCAACCTCGGCACCGGCGGAATGTCCCGCGCGGCGTTCGAGCAGACCCTGCCGGACAACCATCCGAGTGGCGGCTTCATCCCGGGCTTCGGGACGCACTTCGTCGAGCATCGAGCGATCGACCCGGCAGGCAACTACGGCGATGCCGAGTCCTATCGGGCGACCGTGCTCCCCGGAAGTTCGCCGGAGTGCACCCGTACCCTGACCGGCGCGCAGCAGTCGGTGACGGTCTCGAGCGGCGTCACCTGTCTCTTGGACGCTGCGGTGAGCGGCGGAGTGACGGTGCGATCGGGAGCGACCCTGGTGGCGACCGACAGCACCATCTCCGGAGGGCTGCGGTCGACCGGAGCCCAGGCGATCCAGCTGTTCGGCAGCACGACGAACGGCGTCGTACGGATCACCGGGACGACCAGTGACGTCACCACGGCCGGTAACCGGTTCAACGGCGACGTCACGCTGACCGGCAACACGCAGGTCACGGCCAACGAGCGGTACTCGCGTCTGGCCGGCGCCTACGGTCCGATCCTGGCCGGCAACACGGTGACCGGAGACCTGAACTGCTCCGGCAACAGCGCCGCGGTCAAGGACTTCGGAGCTGCCAACGAGATCCGCGGAGCCAGCAACGGCGATTGCGCGGCCCTGTAGAAGGTAGGGAGCCGACCGGTCAGCGGGCAACCGCTGACCGGTTCGGCGCGCCACAACGATCAGTGAGCCGGTGCGAGTTCGGTTGGTCTCGATTCCTTGACTTCGAGCGCACTCGAAATCCTAACGTCGGAATCGTTGCGTACAGCGGGTGCTGACGGCTGCCGTCAGCGCCGACGACCTGACCGGAACGGACCGATATGACCGAGCTCAGCCATCGACGACGGCTCCTGGTGCTCGCGATCTGCTGCGCCAGCATCCTCGTCGTGGTGATGGACATCTCCATCGTCAACGTCGCACTGCCCGCGCTGCGACGTGACCTCGATGCTCCGGTGTCCGGGCTGCAGTGGACGGTCGACGCGTACACGCTGGTGCTGGCCAGCTTCCTCGTACTCGCGGGCTCCACCGCCGATCGGTACGGCCGGCGGCGGATCTTCATGATCGGCCTCGCCGGATTCGGTGTCGGCTCGATGCTGTGCGGCCTGGCGCCGAGCATCGGGTGGCTGATCGCGGCTCGAGTCGTGCAGGCCGTCGGCGGCACGATGCTCAATCCGGTGGCGATGGCGATCGTGGTCAACACGTTCCGCGACCCGGCCGAGCGGGCCCGCGCGATCGGCGTGTTCGCCTCGGTCTCCGGACTGTCGCTGGGGCTTGGTCCGATCGTCGGCGGTGTCCTCGTCGACAGCTTCGGCTGGCGCTCGATTTTCTGGGTCAACGTGCCGATCGTGGCGGCCGCGATCGTCTGCACCGCGTTGTTCGTTCCCGAGTCCCGTGCCGCGCGAGCCCGCCGGTTCGATCCGGTGGGCCAGACCCTGGTGATCCTGGCGTTGGGCAGCCTGGTCTTCGCGATCATCGAGTCGAGCACCTGGGGCTGGACCTCGCCGATCATCCTCGGCATGCTCGCTGTCGCAGCGGTCGCCACCGTGGCGCTCGTCGGCTACGAACCGCGGCGGGTCGATCCGCTGCTCGAGCTGCGACTGTTCCGGAGCGTACCGTTCAGCGCCGCGATCGTGATGGCGCTGTGGAGCCTGTGCGCGTTCGCGGCCTTCCTGTTCGTGACCACGCTCTATCTCCAGGACGTACGCGAGTTGTCAGCGCTGCAGGCGGGTCTGTGCCTGCTCCCGGTCGGGACGACGATCGTGGTGCTGTCGCCGTTGACCGGACGGTGGGTCGGGCGGAACGGTCCACGCGTGCCGCTGCTGGTCGCCGGCATTGCACTCGCGGTGGGCGGCGTCGCGTCACTGTGGCTGAGTCCCACCACTGCACTGCCAGTCGTACTGGTGATCTACCTGCTGTTCGGCATCGCCCTCGGAACCGTCAATCCGCCGATCACCAACTCGGCGGTGTCCGGCATGCCGCGCTCGATGGCCGGCGTCGCCGCCTCGCTGGCATCCACCGGGCGCCAGACCGGCGCCACCCTTGGCGTCGCGATCGCCGGCACCATCGTCGGATCAGCGGTCGCCGGCACCGAACCGGCCTTCACCGACGCGGCCCTACCGGTGTGGTGGCTGGTGATCGGGCTCGGCATCGGCATCGTCGTGCTCGGCCTGCTCAGCACCGGAGGGTGGGCCTCGAACACCGCCGCGCGGGCTGCGGCGGTGTTCGAGGGCCTGGACCACGGCGCGGATCGCTCCGCGGCGGGTCAGCTTGTCCGACCGGCGGCCGGTCGCGACGTCACTCGGTGACGAAGCTGACCGACCGGGTCCGCTCGGTGTTGTGGTTGGCGTCGTTGGAGCGGTATTGGATGGTGTGCTGGCCCGTGCCGGTGACCTGGAAGGGGCCGTCGTAGGTGAACCACCGCGGGATGTCGTCGATCCGGTACATCGTGCGGTTGACGCCGGAGCCCCAGCCGTCGGTGGCCTCCAGGCTGACCGTCGGATCGTTGTACGTGCGGTCCTCCGGAGTTTGGCCGTCGAGCAGCAGCGTCGTGATCGGCCGGTCGACCTCGATCTTGATCAGGGCGGCCCGGATGTTCGGCAGCGGTCCGATGTGCTGGGCGAGCGAGTTCGGTCCCTGTGGCTGGCCGGTCTCCTTGAGGAGGTCGGCAATCCGTTGTGCGCTCCACGGCTTCTGCCCGGTCGCCAGCCGGTACGACTGGATCGCGACGACCGCCGTGGTGACGATCGGACCGCCGCCGGACGTACCGCCGAAGGAGCCGGTGTAGCGGTAGTTCAGCGTCGCCGGGTCGCCACCGCCGGTGGTCGGCCAGAAGTTCGTCGACGTGCCGCCGTGGCCGGTCGACACGATCCGGTTGCCCCAGCCCTGCAGGTCGAACCGCGAACCGTAGTTGGAGAAGCCCAGCTTCTCTCGGGTGTCGGCGTCGCCGGCGCCCTCGAAGATCGACCCCGAGCTGTTCTCCGGCCGGAACCACAGCAGTCCATCCCGGGTGTACGCCGGGTTCTCCGTGCTGTTGTAGCCGTTTCCGCCGGTCGCGATGACCGTGACGCCCATGCTGGTCAGCAGGGTGACCGCGTCGTGCACGGCGACGTTCCACTCCAGCGGCGAGTAGCAGGTGCCGGCTCGCACCGGGCAGTCGGCGTTGGGAATGACCTGGCCGCCTTGCTGCTCCAGCAACACGGCGTCGCCGGGCTGCAGGAAGGAGGCGCCGGACTCGTCCTGCAGTGCTGCCAGGTAGGCCAGCGCGGGTCCGGGTGCGTAGCCGCCGGTCGCCCGAGTCGGCGAGATGCCGTACAGCTCGGCGTCGGGGACACCACCGGTAACGCCGAAGTCGTTGTCGAGCGCACCGAGGATGCCGAACACGGCCGTGCCGTGCTGGTCGTTGAAGCCCTTGTACTTCTCGAAGCTGTCGCCGCCGACGTCAGTTCCTGGGTCGGGCAGCTGCAGGTCCTCGTGGTGCTCGTTCCAGTCGTACTCGAGGTCGACGATCTTGATGCCCTCGCCCCGGGTCCGCGGATCGGCCCGGGAGAAGTCGGCGTCGATGCCGTTCTCAGCGGCGGTCCGGAAGTAGCGCTGCAGGCCCCTGAAGTCCGGGGTCGCCGGCTGGTCCGGCGGCGGGGCCATGCCCGGTGCCGGCGCGGCGTAGTCGACCTCGGGGAGTGCCCGCAGCGAAGCCAGCGTGTCGGCGACGTCGGTGTCGGCCGGCAGCGTCAGCGTGTACCAGGCCGCCAGGTCCGGTGCGCTCCCGGCGTCGGCGGCGGTACCGAAGGTGTTGGCGTCCAGCCGGTTCGACGCGGCCGCGTTGAGGAACGGCGTCAGCTGCTGGGTGTCGAAGCCGGCGAGCGCGTCCTCGGCACTCGCGAGACCCTGGCCCCGCAGCGCGTCGGTGAACCTGACCTCGAGGACGGCCTCTGGACGTACCTCCGCGACCCCCTCGATCGCACCGTCGGCGGCGTCGGCGGTGACCTGGACCTGCGCGACGTCGGTGGTGAGATCGCCGGTGCCTCGCAGATCGGCCTGGTCGACATGGACGACCAGGTCCTGTGCGCCGTCGCCGTTCATGTCGACGAGGTTGGCGATGACAGTGCCGGTGCTCGTACGAGCCGGTTGGACTCCGTCGCCCACGGTGATCGAGCGTGGGTCGACCGACGTCGCGTCGATGCCGTCGCCGCCGTGGATGACGACGGGGACGAGTCCGGTGCCGGCGATGTTGACCTGGCCTTGCTGACCGATCGAGACGTCGACCGATCGCTGGACCTGGTCGGGTGGGGCGGCCTGCGCCGGAAGCATGGCGAGCGCCCCGCCGGTCAAGGCGAGCGCTCCCAATCCGATCGTGGCCGTCAGGCGCCTGGTCATGGGAGATCCCTCCTGCGGGCTGGGCGAGCGCTCCCGAACGTAGGCAGCCGACCGCGCGAGGGTCACCGAGCATCTGTCGGAACCTCCGACCCGTCCCGCCGACGCTTGTCGCATCCCGGAGATCTGTTACGACAGTGGACGAATCGGGACGACCGAACTTCCGTCACGTGTGCGGTGCTGGCGCGGTTGACGCCGGATTACGGTCGGGCCGGGAACACGACCAGATCCGCGGCTCGGGTGGGGATCGCTCAGATCGAGCGAGGAGAGTGACTCGGAGATGGCAGCAGCACGGCGTGGGCGATGGTCGCCCAACAAGAGGTCCGCCCGATGGTCAGCCGTCGGCATCAGTTTCGTCCTGGGGCTCACGACGGTCGCCGCCGTGCTCCCGGCACAGGCCGACGATCCGACACCGCAGCAGTTGTTCGGTGCGAGTCCGGACGGCGAGGAGACCGAGCCGGTCTTCGACGTCGAGGACGCCATCGAGGAGACCGTCTGGGTCGAGAGCTCGGTCGACTCCGACGGTGAGCCCGGCAATGACCGGATCGGGGTACGCATCCGTCGGCCGAACGTGCCGGCGTCAGAGCTGCAGGTGCCGGCCATCATCGACCCGAGTCCGTACAACCGCGGCACCCGCTCGTCCGGCTGGGTAAACGACTACCTCACCGAGCTCGGCATCGACGTGTTCGGCGACGATGTCGAGTCGCCGCCGGGGCTGCCCTACAGCCCGAACTACTTCCTCGCGCGTGGGTACGCGGTGATCAACGCCGACATGTCGGGGACCGGGACGTCGACCGGATGTCCCGCGACTGGCGGCCGGTCCGATGTGGCCGGCATCGAGTCCGTCGTGAAGTGGCTGCACGGTGACGGCACCGCGTACACCGCACGGACCGGCGGCGATCCGGTCGAGGCGACGTGGAGCACCGGCAACAGCGCGCTGATCGGTGTCTCGTACGAAGGCACGCTGCCGATCGGAGTCGCGACCACCGGGGTCGAGGGGCTCAAGACCGTCGTGCCGATCGCGGCCATCAGCAACTGGTACAACTACTTCCGCGCCAACGGCGCCGTCAAGACCGGCTACTTCGACCCGCTGGCGGGCGGCGTACTCACCCGCGATCCGGCACCGATCAGTGTGCCCAACACCCAGACCGGCAACGACTATCGGGCCTGTGACGACGAGATGGTCGACCTCGTCAAGTCGGCCGACCGCCACACCGGCAGTTACAACGCCTACTGGGACGCGCGCAACTACCTCAACAACGCCGACCAGATCGACGCCAGTGTCTTCCTGGTGCACGGACTGACCGACTGGAACGTGCAGTCCCAGAACTTCGGCGAGTTCTGGAGCCAGCTCAAGCGGTACGACGTGCCGCGCAAGCTCTGGCTGCACCGCGGCGCCCACACCAGCCCGGCCAACATCGACAATGCCCGGTGGGCGCCGGTGCTGCATCGCTGGTTCGATCACTGGCTGTACGGCCTCGACACCGGCGTGATGGGCGAGCCGCAGGTCGACGTCCAGAGCGTGCGGGCTCCGTTCGGCTGGACGACGTACTCGAACTGGCCGGTGCCCGGCACCGAGGACGTCGACGTCTACCTGACGCCCTCGGCGGATGGCACTGCGCCCGGCGGCCTCTCGGCGATCCAGGCCGAGGACGCCCCGGCCCACGACATCTTCACCGAGAGCTACACGGCCAGTGAGAACGCCATCGTGCGCAACGCGTTCACTCCGCAGACCTATCGCAAGGTCTACCTGTCGCCGGTGCTGACGCACGACGTGCACCTCAGCGGAACGCCGACGGTCCAGCTCAACGCGCGATTCAGCGGCAACGCCAACGTCTCCGCGATCCTGATGGACTACGCCGCCGACAACAGCAACACCGCCGACGGCAACGTGCTCGTCACCCGCGGCTGGATGGACGTGAAGAGCAACCGCACCCTGTGGGCCGAGGACCCGATCAGCCCGCAGCGACAGTACATCGTCCGGTTCGACCAGCAGCCGAAGGACTATGTGTTCCCGGCCGGCCGGCGGATCGGTCTCGTCGTGACCGGCAAGGACAACCGGATCTTCGCCCCCGAGGGTGCCGATCCGGCGACGATCGACCTGCAGGTCAAGGTGAGCCACGTCCGGCTGCCGATCGAGGGTGGCGTGGCCGGGCTCGGCTTCTGAGCGGAGCCGCCTCGGTCGCGATACCACGTTCTCGTGGTGGGTGCGCACTCCGCATGGCGTCGAGCCCGTGCAGAGTGTCGGCTCACCACGAGAACGTGGTACCCGTGTGACGGGCGAGCCGTCTCGACAGATGTACGACAGCGGTCTGCCGACTTCGTGCATGCATCCGGTGACCAGGCCCGATCGGTTCCGTAGCGTGCGCAAAGGCGCGTCGGGAGGCCGGGCCGACTCGCGGTGACGATCGGGACGAATCCGGCGGAGGCGGTGTAGCTCTGTGAGACGCAGGCTCGTACTGACGCGTTCGACTCTGGCGGTGGTGGCGGCGGCTGGAGCTGCGCTGTCCATGACCGCGGCGCCCGGGCAGTCCCTTTCGCCGGACACCAGACCCGCGGTGGCCGCCCAGGGATCCTTCGAGCCACAGCCGATCGACCCGCAGCACTGGCAGAACCAGTACGACATGACGTGGGACGACTGGACGGACATCCCCAATACGCACTGGAACGACCCGAACGTCAAGCCGTCGAAGCAGGGCCTGAAGCTCGCCGTCATCGCGGTCGACTTCCCGGACCAGCCGTTCGTGATGACCCAGCCCAAGGGCAGCGACCCCTTCGGTAACCCGCAGATCGATCCGATCCCGCGCGACGACGTGCCGGAGTTCTACCGCGACTACTACATGGAGCCGAGCGCGCTCAATCACGGCCGGACCATCCACGAGTACTGGATGGAGCAGAGCCGCGGTCAGGTCGGCGTCAACCAGATCGACTCATTCGGTCCGTACCGGATGCCGCGCAACCTGTTCGAGTACGGCATCAACGACATCGGTCAGGAGGGCGAGGGCTGTCCGCCCGGCTACAGCTGCACCGGCAACCTCGAGAACGACGCCGACGCGCTGTGGCACGCCGATCAGAACTGCACCGGCCGATGTGGCTACGACCGGGTGATCCGGGTCTACGCCGGGTACGACGAGACCAGCGTCTGGCAGGAGTTCGGCGAGATGATGTTCCGTACTCGCGAGGACGTGCCGGACTCATGGGGACCGCCGCCGTCGGTCGACCCGAACAACGAGATGCCCAACTGGGTTCGGAGCCGCTACGTCGACTGGACCTCGTGGCAGGCCGGTGCGCAGCTGTGGGGACAGTCGTCGATCCGGCAGGGCGAGAGCTCCGGGACGATCACCCACGAGATGGCGCACACCTTCTTCCGGATCGGGGACAACAACAACAACCCGTTCACGGACCGGCAGGATCCACCGCAGCCGTTCCACCGCGTGGGCGCGGCGCCGTGGGACATGATGGACCGCGGCTCGTTCAACGGCCCCGGTGGACACCACATGCGCTGGGTCGTGCCGCCTGACATGGGCGGTTGGAGCCCGGCCGGGCTGCTGCTGCGCAACAAGATCCACATGGGCATCGTGCCCCAGCAGAACGTCGTGAACCTGAGTCGTGAGGCGCTCGCCAACACCGGAGTCGCGGTCGTCCACGTGACAGCGCGCGAGGTCGATCCGGGAGCGCAGGGCAACTCCGGTGTGAAGATCACCCTGGACGGCCCCGGCCGACCGGACCGGACGCCGGACTGCAACATCAACACCGACCCGTTCTGCCAGGGAAACACCGGCTGGGACCAGTACACGATGGAGGTCGTCGATCGGATGGGCTTCGACTCGTTCCTCCCCGACCACGGCGTGCTGATCACCAAGAACAAGACCACGGAGAGCAACACCTGTGGCTACAACTGTTTCAACTGGGTGATCGACGCGAACCCGCAGGACATCGGGATGGTCGACTACTACCGGCCGGGCGACGCCACCGACCCCGGCGGTGAGCCCGTGATGGCGACGATCGCCGACCACCGGCAGCTCAACGACGCGGCGTTCCACGCCGGCACCAACTCCGGCTCGGAGTACGAGTGGACCGACGCGCCCAACCGGCTGCAGTTCTACGTCATCGACCTGCATCGCGACGCGCAGGGCGTCCTGTCGTACACGGTCGCGGTGCGGTCCCTGGACGGCTCCGGACCTCAGGCCCGTGGCGTCGAGGCGGCCAAGGGCACGCCCCACGGCGTACGTCCGGGCAAGGCCGCGATGTGCGAGTTCCCGGTGACCAACTCCGGTCAGCCGGGCACGACCACCGCCGGGCAGCCGGACACCGACGACATCAGCGCGGTGTTCGACTCCGACGTCTACCGGCTCTCGGTCGACTCAAGTGGCGAGGGATGGGAGGCCCAGTTGCCCAACGCACTCACGACCGCTCACGCCGGCGAAACCGTCTCGGTGCCGGTCGACGTCATCCGCCAGGACGTGGACGACCCGAAGCCCAGCACGACGGTGACTTTGACGGCGACGTCGGAGAGCGATCCGTCGGCCACGGCCCAGGCGACCTGCGTCGTCCACGTCCGTGACACGCGATAGGTTGCCGCATGGACTGGCGGGTCGGTGTCCTCTCGGTTGCGGTAGCCGCGGCCCTTGGCGGCTGCGCGTCGTCGGCCGAGAGTGACATGCCGG
>DATFRX010000058.1:0-13504 GCA_035262905.1 Nocardioidaceae bacterium | reverse complement strand
ACACGCCGGCGTGTTTCGCAATTTGCCTACCCCCAGTGGAGGGCGAGCCGCCGTTCACGTCGGCGTAACACGGGACCGGATCTGTCACACCGGCGCAACACGGGCGCGCGGCCGACGAAACCTGACCCCGCAAGTCTGGGCGGAACGGACGCGAGCGGCGTCGCCCGACTGCACGAGGAGCCGGCTCCATGGTTCATGCGGACACCGCGTGGGTGATGACCAGCGCAGCGCTGGTCCTGCTCATGACTCCCGGTCTGGCGTTCTTCTACGGCGGCATGGTCCGCGTGAAGAGCGTGCTCAACATGCTGATGATGTCGTTCATCACCATCGCGGTCGTCACCGTGCTGTGGGTGCTGTACGGCTACTCGTTCGCCTTCGGGGGATCGGACACCCGACTGTTCGGCGGCTTCGACAACTTCGGACTGCACGGCCTGAGCGGCGGGCCGGTGCTGTCGTTCGTCGCGTTCCAGCTGATGTTCGCGATCATCACGCCGGCGCTGATCAGCGGCGCGATCGCCGATCGGGCCAAGTTCGGCGCCTGGGTCGCGTTCATGGCGGTCTGGACGACGATCGTGTACTTCCCGGTGGCCAACTGGGTTTTCGACTTCGGGTACGCCGGTGACGCCGGTGCCGGGGCGGGATGGCTGGTCCACTGGGGCGTCCAGGACTTCGCCGGCGGTACGGCGGTCCACGTCAACGCCGGTGCCGCGGCGCTGGCGGTCTGTCTCGTGCTCGGCCGCCGGATCGGCTGGCGCAAGGACCCGATGCGGCCGCACAACGTGCCGTTCGTGCTGCTCGGCGCCGCCCTGCTGTGGTTCGGCTGGTTCGGCTTCAACGCGGGCTCGGCGCTGGCGGCGAACGGGCTGGCGGCCTCGGCGTTCGTCAACACCCAGGCGGCGACGGCCGCGGCGGTGTGCGGCTGGCTGGTCGTCGAGCGGATCCGCGACGGCAAGCCGACGACGCTCGGCGCCGCCTCCGGTGCCGTCGCCGGTCTGGTCGCGATTACCCCGGCCTGTGGCTTCGTCAGCCCGATCGGCTCGCTGATCATCGGCGTTCTGGCCGGCGGCCTCTGCGCCCTGGCGGTCGGGATGAAATGGCGGTTCGGCTTCGACGACTCCCTCGACGTGGTCGGCATCCACCTGGTCGGCGGCGCCTTCGGCTCGATCGCACTCGGCTTCCTGAGCCTGACCGGCGGGCTGCTCTACGCCGATCGCGACGCGGCCCTGCTCGGCAAGCAGACCGTGGCAGTGCTGACCGTCGGGGCGTACTCCTTCGTGCTGGCCTACGTCATCGCGTGGGTCGTCGACAGGGTGATCGGCTTCCGGGTCGACGAGGACGACGAGGTGAGTGGCATCGACCTGGCCGAGCACGCCGAGACCGGGTACGAGCTGCATCCCTCGACCGGCAGCGGCGTCCGTACGGCGGCGTCAATCGCACGGCCGGCCAACGCGACTGAGGAAGAGAGTGTCAACGCATGAAGCTCGTCACCGCGGTGATCAAGCCGCACATGTGGGACGCCGTCCGCGATGCGCTGGAGGCCTTCGGCGTCAACGGGATGACCGTGACCGAGGCCAGCGGCTACGGACGGCAGAAGGGTCACACCGAGGTCTATCGCGGCGCGGAGTACGACGTCGCGCTGGTGCCGAAGGTCCGGGTCGAGCTGGTCGTCGCGGACGACGATGTTGACGACGTCGTGGGTGTCCTCGTCAAGGCGGCGCAGACCGGCAAGATCGGCGACGGCAAGGTGTGGGTGTCGAGCGTCGACACGGTGATACGCGTGCGGACGGGTGAGACGGACGAAGCAGCGGTGTAGGGACGGGCGAATGAACATCGGGGCCGGAGCAGCTGAGTGCCGGCGGCGGCGTTCCGAGGCGATGGACCACCGGCTCGGCACGGTGTTCGACGCCGCCGCCGGTGGGTCCGAGGGGTTCGCCCTGGTCGCAGTCGGCGGCTACGGCCGTGCCGAGCTGGCGCCGAGGAGCGATCTCGACGTGGTGCTGGTCCACGACCCGAGGGTCAGCGACGACAAGGTCGCGGCCGTCGCCGAAGCCGTCTGGTATCCGCTGTGGGACGACGGCCTCGACCTCGATCACGCGGTCCGCGACACCGGCCAGATGCGCGGGGCGGCGGCGACCGACGTTCGGACGGCGATCGGCATGCTCGACCTGCGGCACCTGGCCGGCGACGAGCAGCTCAGCCATGCGTTGCGGTGGACGGCGCTCGGCGACTGGCGCCGCGATGCGTGGCGCCGGCTGCCGGAGCTGCGGGCCGCCGAATGCGAACGGGCGGCGCGATTCGGCGAGCTGGCCGACGCGGCGGTGCCGGACCTCAAGGAGTCGGTCGGCGGGCTGCGCGACGGGGTGATCCTCCGGGCCATGGTGGCGTCCTGGCTGGTCGACGTGCCCAACGCCGAGGCCGAGGCGTGCCGCGCCGAGCTGCTCGACATCCGGGACGCGCTGCACGAGGTCACCGGGCGGCGGACGAACCGGCTGGCACCCGAGTTGCTACCGGACCTCGCGGAGTCCCTCGCCGTCACGCCGCACGGCCTGGCCCGTCACGTGCGGGCGCTCGGCCGTCGGGTGTCGCAGTTGACCCAGCTGACCTGGCGGCGGCTCGACCAGGTGCTCGATCGGCCGCGACGAGCCCGGCCGTGGACCCGGCGGCAGCCGCTCGACAGGGCACACAGCGCGCCGACCGGGGGAGTCCGGCGATCGATTGGCGTACCCCCTTAGGCTGGACAGACCCAGTCCTCCTAGTACGTCGAGGTTCCCGAACCGTGTTCGACACCCTGCAAGACCGCCTCGCCGCGACCTTCAAGACCCTGCGCGGCAAGGGCAGGCTGTCCGAGTCCGACATCGATGCGACGACCCGGGAGATCCGGATCGCGCTGCTCGAGGCGGACGTGGCCCTGCCGGTCGTCAGGACGTTCATCGAGGCCGTCCGGGAGCGGGCGCGCGGCGCCGAGGTCAGTCAGGCGCTGAACCCGGCGCAGCAGGTCATCAAGATCGTCAACGAGGAGCTCGTCGCCATCCTCGGCGGCGAGACCCGGCAGCTGTCGTTCGCCAAGAAGCCGCCGACCGTGATCCTGCTGGCCGGCCTGCAGGGCGCCGGCAAGACGACACTGGCGGCCAAGCTCGGCCTTTGGCTCAAGGACCAGGGCCGCAGCCCGATGCTCGTCGCGGCCGACCTGCAGCGACCCAACGCGGTCAACCAGCTCCAGGTCGTCGGCGAGCAGGCCGGCGTCACCGTGTACGCGCCGCAGCCCGGCAACGGCGTCGGTGATCCGGTCGCCGTCGCGCGCGACTCGATCGAGGAGTCCCGGCGCACCCTCCACGACGTCGTGCTGATCGACACGGCGGGCCGACTCGGCGTCGACGCCGAGATGATGCAGCAGGCGGCCGACATCCGCGACGCCACCGACCCGGACGAGATCCTGTTCGTCGTCGACGCGATGGTCGGCCAGGACGCCGTCAACACCGCGCAGGCCTTCCTCGACGGCGTCGGCTTCAGCGGTGTCGCACTGACCAAGCTCGACGGCGACGCCCGCGGTGGTGCCGCCCTGTCGGTTGCGCAGATCACCGGCCGTCAGGTGATGTTCGCCTCCAACGGCGAGAAGATCACCGACTTCGACGTCTTCCACCCCGACCGGATGGCGTCCCGGATCCTCGGCATGGGCGACATGCTCACGCTGATCGAGCAGGCCGAGAAGGCGTTCGACGCCGAACAGGCTGCAGCCGCCGCCGCGAAGCTCCAGGGCACCGGCGGCGAGTTCACCCTCGACGACTTCCTGCAGCAGATGCAGGCCGTACGCAAGATGGGTTCGCTGTCGAAGATCTTCGGGATGCTCCCCGGGATGGGTCAGCTCAAGGACCAGATCGCTGAGATCGACGACAAGGAGATCGACCGGATCCAGGCCATCATCTTGTCGATGACGCCGGGCGAGCGCAGCGAACCCAAGCTCATCGACGGCTCCCGCCGGGCCCGGATCGCCGGTGGATCGGGAACCAGCGTGGCCGAGGTCAACGGCCTGGTCGACCGGTTCTTCGAGGCCCGCAAGATGATGAGCCAGATGGCCAGCGGCGGCGGCATGCCGGGGATGCCAGGCGTGCCGGGCATGCCAGGGATGCCGGGCAAACGCGCCCGCGCCCGGCAGGCGCCGAAGAACAAGAAGCGGTCCAAGCGCGGGTCGGGGAACCCCGCCAAGCGAGCCGCCGAGGAGCGCGCCGCCGCAGCCCGCAAGGCCGGCGAAGCGCCACCGGAGTCGGACGCGTCGAGCTTCGAGCTCCCCAAGGAGCTGAAGGATCTCCTCTAGCGGACCGACCGCACCGCGCCGGCCGGGATCCCGCCTCGGTACGGTCGCGCCGCCGTCCGCCCCGCCGCCCTTGCGCGAGTGGCGCATGCTGTCCCGAAAATCGACCTTTCGCGGCGCATCATGCGCCAGTCGCGGACGTCCGCGGGGCATGGTGCGCCAGTCAGCGGTGTCGTCGGGGCGGCTGCCGGACCCTGACGCTGCAGGCCGCCCCACCGACTCCGCACTGGCTCGGTACGGTCAGGACATGACCGAGGCCTTGCGAGTACGCGGCGTCATCCTGCCCGAGGGCGAGCAGCACGATCTGTACGTCGTCGACGGCCGGATCAGCTTCGACCCGGTCTCCGACGCGACCGACATCGCGGCCGGACTCGGCCCGACCTGGATCGTCCCCGGCCTTGTCGATGCCCATTGCCACGTCGGCCTCGACGCGGCCGGCCCGGTCGACGAGGACATCCAGGAGGAGCAGGCACTCGCGGACCGGGCCGGTGGTGCACTCCTCCTGCGCGACTGCGGCAGCGCCGCGGACACCCGATGGATCGACGATCGCGAGGACCTGCCGCAGATCATCCGGGCGGGTCGACACATCGCTCGGACCAAGCGCTACATCCGCAACTACGCCCACGAGATCGAGCCGCCGGAGCTGCCCGCGTACGTGGCACGCGAAGCGGAACGAGGCGACGGGTGGGTGAAGCTGGTCGGCGACTGGATCGACCGCGACATCGGTGACCTGGGGCCGCTGTGGCCCCGCGAGGCACTGGTCGAGGCGATCGAGACCGCCCATCGGCTCGGTGCCCGGGTCACCGCCCACGTCTTCGGTGAGGACGCGCTCCCGGACCTGATCGGGGCCGGCATCGACTGCATCGAGCACGGCACCGGACTGTCACCCGACCTGATCGACGAGATGGTGGCCGGGGGAGTCTCGCTGGTCCCTACCGCGAAGCAGCTCGGCAACTTCCCGACGTACGCCGCGCAGGGCGAGCCGAAGTTCCCGGCGTACGCGCGTCATCTGCGGTCGCTGTTCGAGCGGCGCCGCGAGACGATCGGCGCGGCGCACGAGGCCGGGGTGCCGATCTTCGCCGGGACCGATGCGGGTGGCGTGCTGCCGCACGGGTTGATCGCCGCCGAGGTACAGGAGCTCGCGACGTACGGGCTGTCGGCCTACGACGCGCTCGGTGCCGCGTCCTGGCGGGCTCGCGAGTGGCTCGGCCACTCCGGCCGGCTCGCCGAGGGCGTCCGGGCGAACTTCGTCGTCTACGACGCGGACCCGCTCGCCGACCTGGGCGTGCTCACCGCGCCGAAGCGGATCGTGCTCCGCGGCCGCGTCATCTCCTGATCCGAGCTGCGGTCAGGCCGCGCCGGCTCCGATCGCCTCGCCGCCGTCCTCGGCCATCGCGGCCGCGACGGTGCGGATGTTGGCCGCCAGCTCGTCGTCCGGGATCGGCGGCAGCATGTCGTCCCAGGCCGCGATCATCGCGCCGCGCAGTTGCATCATGCCGAGCGGCCGGGCGAGGAACCACATATGGAAGTGCTCGCCGCCGTCTCCCCAGCGGTTGAAGTGGCACCGCGCCACGCTGTCGATCCGGCCGACCGCGATCGCGAGGCGTCGGATCACCGGTCCCATCGTGGCGGCCAGCTCGGGCGGCATCGTGTGCATGGTGACGTGCTCCAACGGCTCCAGAGCGGCCACCATCGGGAGGCCCATCGACTGGAATCCGGTACGGACCACCCACTGGTCGTCGCGCCAGATCGCGTACTCCTCGGGCTTCTCGCATCGCAGGCACGGATCGCCGCCCGGCTCGCCGACTCTGGGCGGCTCGGGGACGATCGGCTCTTCCAACGGCACGACGGACACATCGCCCTCGAACGGGAAGAACGGGAGGCCGACGAGCGGCTCGGCCGAGACGCGCTCTCCGTACGGGAGCCGGGCGTGGTAGCTGGACAGGCTGCGCGGGTCAGAAGTCGTCATGCCGCCACTCTCTCGAAGTTGTCAGCCGGAGGTTGCCTCCAGGGGCAAAATGGCGGCTGACAGCTCCCTCGGTTGGAGTCGGGGTGGGCATCTCTGGCAGAATGGCCCGCTGAGTCCGATCGCGCGCGGCCCCTCTCACCCGCGTGGCCCGGCCCACCGAGACGGAGCCCCGCCCCCCACGCGGAGCGCACCGGCTCACCCAGATCAAAACCTGAGGAGACACCACACTCGTGGCCGTCAAGATTCGCCTACGGCGCGTGGGCAAGGTCCACATGCCCTATTACCGCATCGTCGTCACCGACTCGCGTACCAAGCGCGACGGCCGGTTCATCGAGCAGATCGGCAAGTACCACCCGAAGGACGACCCGTCGTACATCGAGGTCGACTCCGACCGGGCGCAGTACTGGCTCGGCGTGGGAGCGCAGCCGAGCGACCCGGTGAAGGCCATCCTGCAGAAGACCGGCGACTGGCAGAAGTTCAAGGGCGAGCCCGCTCCGGAGCCGCTGCTGCAGCCGAAGAGCCGCCGCAACCGCGACGAGGCCTTCAACGAGGCCCTCAAGGAGGCCGGCAGCCAGCCCAAGGACGAGGCGACGACGCCGAAGAAGAAGTCCGCCAAGAAGTCGGCGTCGGCCGCCAAGGACGAGGGCGCCGAGCCCAAGGCTGAGAAGAAGGCCGAGAAGAAGGCTGAGCCCAAGGCTGAGAAGACGGCCGAGCCCAAGGCCGAGGCCGAGAAGACGGCCGAGCCCAAGGCCGAGAAGAAGGCTGAGCCTGAGCCCAAGGCCGAGGCCGAGAAGACGGCCGAGCCCAAGGCCGAGGCCGAGAGCCCGGCAGCGGACGCCCCGGCGGCTGAGGCTCCGGCGGCCGACAGCGACGCCGCGCCCGCGTCCGAGGCTGGCGACGACGCCTCGACGAGCTGAGTGCCGTGGTCGCCGAAGCGCTGGAACATCTCGTCCGTGGCATCGTCGAGCACCCCGACGACGTCTCGGTGCGCGCGAAGAACACCCGACGTGGCCGGCTGTTCGAGGTACGGGTCCATCCCGACGACCTCGGCAAGGTCATCGGCCGGGCCGGCCGTACCGCGACCGCGATCCGGACCGTGATCCGGGCCCTGGCCGGTGGCGCCGGTGCTCGCGTCGACTTCGTCGACGTGGACCGACGGCGCTGAACCGACGCCGGTGGAGATCGTCGTCGGCCGCGTCGGCCGGGCGCACGGCATCCGCGGCGAGGTACGAGTGGAGAGCCGGACCGACAGCGTCGACGTCCGGTTCGCTGCCGGCGTCGTGCTTCGCCCGGACGACGGCGGGCGGACCAAGCTCACGGTGCGCTCGACTCGATCGCACAGCGGGGCCTTGCTGGTCCGGTTCGCCGAGGTGGCCGACCGGACCGCGGCCGAGGCGTTGCTGGGCGCCAACCTGTACGCCGACGTCCCCGACGACGAGCGGCCGGACGACGCCGAGGAGTACTACGACCGGCAGCTGATCGGGTTGCAGGCCCGTACTCCCGACGGCGCGGCGATCGGCACCGTCGTCGACGTGCTCCATCTGCCCGGGCAGGAGGTCCTCGTGGTCGACCAGCTCGACGGCGCCGAAGCGCTGGTGCCGTTCGTGCAGGAGTTCGTGCCGTCGGTCGACCTCGACAACGCGGTCGTGGTCATCGACGACCGGCCCGGCCTGCTCGAGGAGACCTGACCCGATGCGGATCGACATCGTCACGATCTTCCCCGAATACCTGGCGCCGCTGGACCTGTCGCTGGTCGGCAAGGCGCGGGCGTCGGGGCTGGTCGACATCCAGGCGCACCAACTGCGCGACTGGACCCACGACCGCCATCGCACCGTCGACGACACCCCGTACGGCGGCGGCGCCGGCATGGTGATGCGTCCCGAGCCGTGGGGCGAGGCGCTCGACGCCATCGTCGGCGACGCGACCGAGCCGCCGACACTGATCGTCCTGACGCCGGCCGGCCGGAAGTTCACCCAGTCCGACGCCGAGCGGCTGGCCACCAAGCCGTGGCTGGTCCTCGCCTGCGGCCGCTACGAGGGGATCGACCAGCGGGTGGTCGTCCATGCCACGTCGCGGATGCCGGTGGAGGAGTTGTCCATCGGCGACTACGTGCTCGCCGGTGGCGAGGCGGCTGCCCTGGTCGTCGTCGAGTCCGTCGTACGCCTGCTGCCCGGCGTCCTGGGCAATCCCGAGTCCCTCGCCGAGGAGTCGCACGGCGGTGGCGAGCGGCTGCTGGAGAGCCCGGTCTACACCAAGCCCGAGTCGTGGCGGGGTCTCGACGTACCCGAGGTCCTGCGCTCCGGCCATCACGGCAAGGTGGCCGAGTGGCGGCGGGAGCAGGCGCGACAGCGGACCGCCGAGCGTCGCCCGGACCTGCTCGACGACGCGTAGCCGCCCGGCTCGGCGACAGTGCCCTGATTTCGGGCTGCCGAGGTCGCTGTGGCACACTGGATCGCTGGCGCTCGATGTTTCGGCCATAGCCGACGGCCCGCTCTGCCACAGGGGAGGGACCGCGCTCGACGTCGGGGCGTCGCCCCAACTGCATCCGGAAACTCATACCGTGGGTGACCTGTGGCACCGGCGAGGAAGTGAACGACCGTGACCAACGCGATCGACACGTTGGCGGCTGCTGCCGCTCGAGACGACATCCCCGAGTTTCGTGCCGGGGACACCCTCAAGGTTCACGTACGAGTGATCGAGGGCAACCGCTCCCGGATCCAGGTCTTCCAGGGCGTCTGCATCCGGCTCCAGGGCAAGGGCATCAGCCGTACCTTCACGGTCCGCAAGGTGTCCTTCGGCGTCGGTGTCGAGCGGACTTTCCCGCTCCACACGCCGATCATCGAGAAGATCGAGATTGCGAGCCGAGGCGACGTTCGTCGCGCCAAGCTCTACTACCTGCGCAACCTTCGGGGCAAGGCCGCCAAGATCCGCGAGCGGCGCGAGTCCCCTTCGGGTAGTTGAGAGCGCAGAGCTAGGCTCGCCGAGTGGCGCGACACGACGAAAGCGGTCAGTCTGCCGATCGCGGGGCTGGACTTCGGTCCTCTTTTCCCGAGCAGTCTCCGGACTCTCGGCCGACGATGGCTTCCGACGAGGGTCCGCCGACGACACCCAGCCGTGACGGTCCCGGCGGTGAGCAGCCCAGGCGCCGTCAGCTGCCGTGGTGGCAGGAGCTGATCGCCCTTCTCGCCACGGCCTTCATTCTGGCCCTGCTGGTCAAGACCTTCTTCCTGCAGGCGTTCTACATCCCGTCGGCGTCAATGGAGCCGACCCTGATGACCAACGACAAGATCCTGGTCGAGAAGGTCTCCTACTGGAACGGCGACATCCACCGCGGCGACATCGTCGTCTTCGACGATCCCGGCGGCTGGTTGGATCAAGCCGACGAGGCGCACGCCAACAACTTCATCCAGCGCGGCCTCGAGATCGTCGGGCTCTACCCGACCGGCGGCCATCTGGTGAAGCGGGTGATCGGCATCGGCGGCGACACGGTGTCGTGTGCCAGCCCGAACGCGAGACTCAAGGTCAACGGAGTCCCGCTCGACGAGACGTACCTGCCCAAGACCACGCGGCCGTGCGCGGCTGCCGCCGGGATGGCCGGCCGGAGCTTCTCGGTGACGGTGCCGGCGGACCACCTGTGGGTGATGGGTGACAACCGCGCCAACTCGGCCGACTCGACGGCCCATCTCGATCAGCCGGGCGGCGGCGCCGTGCCGGCCGACGACGTCGTCGGGAAGGTGTGGGCGATCGTGTGGCCGGCCAACCGTGCCGGGTTCATCCACCGGCCCGCGACGTTTAACAACCCGCAGCTGGACGGCTCCTCCTAGACCTGGACGACTCCGCCGATGACCGCACTCGCCAAGGGATCCACGATCCGCCGCGACGCCGGACTCTACGGCTACGAGCGGGCTCTGGCCCGGGCCGACCTGACGCCGGTCGCCGGTGTCGACGAGGCGGGCCGCGGAGCATGTGCCGGTCCGCTGGTCGCAGGGGCGGTCATCCTGCCGTCCGGCAAGCGCGGTGAGATTCGCGGCCTGAACGACTCGAAGCTGCTCACGGCGGCCCGGCGCGAGGCCTGCTACGACCTGATCCGCCAGCGCGCACTGGCCTGGGCCGCGGTCGCGATTCCGGCGCCCGAGTGCGACCGGCTCGGCATGCATGTCGCGAACGTCGAGGCGTTGCGTCGCGCGCTCGCCCGGCTGACGGTACGTCCCGCGTACGCCCTGACCGACGGCTTCACGGTCGACGGTCTCGGCGTACCGACGCTCGCGGTGTGGAAGGGCGATCGGGTCAGCGCCTCGATCGCGGCGGCGTCGATCGTCGCCAAGGTCACCCGCGACCGGATGATGCTCGAGCTGCACCAGCGCTGGCCGCACTACGACTTCGCGACCCACAAGGGCTACTGCACCGCCGAGCACGACGAGGCGCTGACGGCCCACGGGCCCTGTCCCGAGCACCGGCGCCGGTTCGTCAATGTGCGTGCTGCGGAGCAGGGGACCTGGGTGTCGTTGGAAACGTCGTAGGCCGGCCCAGGTCGACGGCGAGCAGATCCCGGTCGAGCGCGGCGGCTGCGATCGTGCCGCTGGCGGCCGCCGCGATCACCGCTGCGAACGGAGCCGGCATGGTCGCGCGTCGGGCCATGTCGCCGGTCGCGTAGACGCCGCTGACACTCGTCCGGCCGAAGTCGTCGACCTCGACCGCGTCGTCGTCGAATCGCGCACAGCCGAGTTGGGCAGGCAACGCCGAGCGCTGTCGCGGCGTGAAGCTCGTGAAGACCGCCTGCCGGGTCAGCGGCTCGCCCGACTCGAACTCGATCCGGTCGAGTACGCCGTCCTTCGCGACCAGCCGGGCGATCGGCTCCTCTCGTACGGCGACGCCCTGATCGGCCAGCAGCGCGGTGAGGTCGGGATCGAGGGCCGCTCCACCGTTGGTGCAGAGCACGACGTCGTCGCTGAGCCGCTGCAGATGCAGGGCGAGGTCGGCGTAGCGCTCTCCGGCGCCGATCACGGCCAGGCTCTGGTCGCGAACCTCGTAGCCGTGGCAGTAGGGACAGTGGAAGGCGCCCTTGCCCCACAGGTCCGCGAGGCCGTCGATGTCCGGCAGGTCGTCGGCCACCCCAGTGGCGAGCAGCAGCCGGCGGGCGGTCCGGGTCGAGCCGTCGGACAGCCGTACCTCGAAGGCGTCGCCGGTCGATCGCGCGTGCTCTGCGTTCAGCGGCTCGATCTCGACAGTCGGATAGGCGTCCAGCTGCTCCCGGCCGATCCGGCGAAGCTCCTCCGGCGGAGTGCCGTCGCGGGTGAAGATGTTCTGCGCGTGCTCGGCCGTCGCGTTGCGATAGGCGCCCGAATCGAGCACGAGCGTCGTACGGCGAACCCGGCCGAGGGTCAAGGCGGCGGACAGGCCGGCCGGCCCGCCGCCGACGACGATGGCGTCGTACATGTGGTCTCCCCTTGTCGATGATGTTCGGTCAGCTGATTTGACTTATGACTCCACTCTGCAAGTTAATGTCAACATGAAGTCAAGTACGGAGCCGATGATGTCGATCGGGGACCTGGCCAGTCGGTTCGGACTGGCGACTCACGTGCTCCGGCACTGGGAGTCGATGGGCCTGCTGAGCCCGGCGGAGCGAGTGAACGGGCGGCGCTACTACACCCGCGACCACGTCGTACGGGTCGCGACGATCATCGGCAGCAAGGCCGGCGGACTCAGCCTGACCCAGATCCGCGATCTGCTCGACGCGTCCACCGCCACGGCGCGGCGGCGGGTGCTGTCGGACCATGCCGACGAGCTC
This sequence comes from Nocardioidaceae bacterium, assembly GCA_035262905.1. Taxonomy (GTDB): domain Bacteria; phylum Actinomycetota; class Actinomycetes; order Propionibacteriales; family Nocardioidaceae; genus DATFRX01. Next base: position 1,438 of record DATFRX010000058.1, on the reverse strand, counting down.
GATCGCCGGATGGCCGAGATCGCGGCCGCCAAGCAGATGGTCGAGCACGCGATGAGATGCCGAGCGGGGGACATCGCGCAATGTCCCAACTTCCAGCGAATGGTCCGCCACATGATGGACGATCCAGGCCCGGAGGGCGCCATCGCCGTACCCGACCACTGGCGCATTGGCATGTCGCGGCACCCGTCGACTTGATGTCCTCGGCACAATGGCGGTTATGGCCACTGAGGACCTCGAGCGGTACGAAGCCGACATGGAGCTGTCGCTCTATCGCGAGTACCGCGACGTCGTGGCCCAGTTCAAGTACGTCGTCGAGACCGACCGGCGCTTCTACCTCTGCAATGCGGTCGACGTGAAGGTACGAGCCGAGAGCGGCGACGCGTACTTCGAGGTCACCCTGAACGACGCCTGGGTCTGGGACATGTACCGGCCGGCCCGGCGCGCCAAGAACGTCAAGGTGCTGACGTTCAAGGACGTCAACGTCGAGGAACTGACGAAGGTCGACTGAGCTCGGTCACCTCACAGGTGCCACTCCACGTGCAGGAGCGGGGCGAAGTTGGCGCCACTCTCGAACGCGTCGGCGGTGCGTCGCCCGGTGCCGCGAATCTGCAGCGCGAGGGCGTTGCCCTGGCTCCAGCCCGGCCGGTTGACGACCGCTTGGATCAGGCCCGCGATGTCAGGCGTCCGCTGGGCCGCGCCGGCCTCGTTGACCGTGTTCCAGGCCGGTGGCGTCCAGGCCACGTTGGCCGCGGTGGTGGCGCGGTTGGCGAGGTTGCCGCTGACCGCCTGGTAGGTGGCTGCGTTGTCGGCGGCCTCGGCCCGAATGGTCAGGTTGGCGATGTCCGTGCCCACCTCGTCGGTCCGGAACTGGACGTACGCGCCCGTGATCGTGGCGCCCGCCGGGAGCTGAAGCCCGGCGAACCGCATGCCGACGATCTGTTGCGTGTTGCCGTCAGTGACCAGCTCGAGGTCGGAGCTGGTGAGTGCGGTCGAGCCGCTCACGGCCTGCTCGGCGTCGTCGGAGCCGGCCGCGACCCGGACGTCGAGACTCTGGCTGGTCCCGGCCGGTAAGACGTGGACGGTGACTTCGTCCAACCCCGTCAGGTCGCCGTCGGTCGCCGTGAGCCTCAGGACGTAGTCGCCCTGGCCGGCGAACGTGGCGGTGGTGTCGACCGCGTTCGGGTTGCCGAAGGCGACTGTCCCCGGGCCGCTGATCCTCGACCAGGTGGTGGAGACGGCTCCAGGCGGGGCCGGCAGTCCGTCGTCGGTGACGGTGCCGTCGAGCACCAGCGGGTTGGGCAGCACCACCGACCGGTCGACGCCGGCGTCCACGTTCGGCGGCCGGTTCGACACCGGCCCGGCGCCGTACTCCACGTGCAGCAGCGGAGCGAAGGCGGCGCCGTCCTCGAAGGCGTCGGCGGTCCGTCGCCCGGTGCCG
>DATFRX010000057.1:0-11060 GCA_035262905.1 Nocardioidaceae bacterium | reverse complement strand
GCGACCGCGTCAGTGATCGCGTTCAAGGCAGCCGTGAGGGATTGTTCAGCCGCCTTCTTCTCCAAGCCTGCGTCCTCGGCGATCCTCTCGACGAGCTCGGTCTTGTTCATCTTCGGTTCCTCCCGCTCGCAGCCCACCGTCTCGAGCCCGGCCTTCAGCAAGCCGGATCCCAGGGGCTGTAGGACGTCATCAGTTGATGGCCTCGTACCCGAATCGCCGGATCTCGAAACCAGGCTGCACGCGTGTTCGTTAGCGGTGGTGGTCTTTGTAGTGCTCGCGGAGTTGGTCGCCGCCCCAGTCGTCGGTCAGGTGTCGCCAGACCGAGTGCGCATGATTGGCATCGTCTTGGGTGTTGTCGTACTCGATGAGCAGCGTCGGGCCGCGCAAGCAGTAGTAGTGGCCGTGGCCGGGCTCGAGCGGTCCGAGCCAGGTGAACTCCATCGTGTCCAGGCCTGCCTCCCGAGCCTCGGCCCAGCAGGCTGCGGCGTAGTCGGCCGGCGCGCGATCCAGGTAGCGACGCAGGAGCCGGTCGAACAGGTCGCGCTGGGCGTCGTCGAGGTCGCCCCGGGGGATGCCGCCGGGGAGTACGGCGGGATCGGCCACCCGATCGAACCGGGTCAGGATGTCGCGGGGTGCGACGTCACCGGGCACGGCGACGGCGCGGCGATCGGGATCCATCGCGGCGAGCAGAGCGCGAGGGAGGTCCTCCTCCGGTGCCAGCAGCCGGTAGCCGGACGCGAGGCCGGCGGCGTCGGCTGGCAGTCGCGCGGGCTCGGCGCCGATGAAGTGCGGGGTGACCGTGTAGCGGTCGTTGCGCACCTCGACGTGGATCGCCAGGTGATGTCCGTTGATCCGCCACGACCACGAGACGGCGCCGGGTTCGCCGCCGATCCGGACCCAGTATTTGTCTGCGTCGGGGACGGTTCCGAGCACCAGAGTGCGTCGGGCCCGCTCTAGCCGGATCGCGTCCAGCGTCACCTCGTCGTCGCCGCTGCCGGCCCGTACTAGGTCGTCGAGCAGGCCGCGCTGCTCCGCGGTCAGCTCCTCGACCGGCAGGCCGGGACGGTCGCCGGGCAGGTAGGTCCACGTGTGCCGGTTGGGATCGTCGGGAGGGATCCGCACCGCCTTCCGCTGTTGCGGAGCTAGGGCTGCCAGGAACGCCGCAGCGGCCTTGCCCATTGCCGCGGTGGTGGTCGCCGTGTCGTCGGTCATGTCGACCATCTTGCGACAATGTCAGGGTGGAGGCTGTTTCGCTGACGTCGGAGGACCAGGCGATCCTTGCTTTGGAGAGCGCCACCGTGGTCGGGCATACCTGCAAGGTGGTCCGGGTGGGGACTGGGGCGCCTGGGCTGACGGCGCTGCGGGCGAGGGTCGCCGAGCGGCTCGGGTCGACGCCCGCCCTGACCCGCCGGCTGGCCGAAACTCCGTCCGGGCCGGCGTGGGTGCCCGACGACCGGTTCGATCTGACCGCACACGTCGTCCAGGTTCCCGGTGCGCCGCGGGAGCGTGGCGCCCTCCGGTCGGTGGTCGCCGAGCTCTTCGCCGAACGGCTGGACCGGTCCCGGCCCTTGTGGCGCATCGACCTGGTACCCGTCCACGGCGGACAAGCGGCACTGGTCTGGCGCGTCCACCACGCACTGGCAGACGGCACCATGTTGATGCGGTATGCCCACGACCTGCTCTGGGATGCCTCGCCGAAGGCCGCCGGACCTGCCCACCACCATGCCGTGTCGCATGCCGATGACGACGCACGGCGCCGCGGACACCTGGTCGGGTTCCTCAGGCGGGAGTTCGCGACAACCCGTGACGGCTCGCCGTTCGACGGGCATATCGGGACCCGCCGGGAGGTCGCGTTCGCCTCGACCGGGCTGGCCCGATTGCATCGCGCGGCCAAGGACCTGTGCGGCGCGACCCTCAACGACGCCGCCCTCACCAGTGTCGCCGGCGGCCTGCGGCACTGGTTGCAGGAGCATCACGGCCACCTCGGTGTCGTCCGCGTGAAGGTTCCGGTCAGCCTGCACCACGAGAACGACGACGCCGCGAACCGGGACTCCTTCTTCACCGTCAGCCTGCCGTTGAACGAGCCGGACCCAGTGGCCCGGCTACGCCAGACACAGGCGGCGACCTCGGTACGCAAGGTCGACGACGACGCCCAGACGATGGACAGCCTGCTGCGACACCTGGGGAACATCTCGCCCTCGCTGGAGCGGTTGTGCCTGCGGATTGAGCACAGCCCACGCAGCTTCGCGATCAACGTCTCCAATGTGCCTGGCCCCCGGCTCCCGGTGACCCTGCTCGGCGCCCCTGTCGACGCGCTGTTCTCGATCGCCGAGATCGGCGAACGTCACGCCCTGCGCGTGGCAGTGATCTCGCTCGGCGACACCTTGTCGTTCGGCATCTGCGCCGACCCCGCCATCGTCGAACACGTACAGACAATCGCCGACGGCATCGAAACCGAATCACGAGCCCTGTCCAAAGCCGCCCTCGGCCTCTAGCTCGTCATCTTCGGGAGGCAGGGTGGGTTGATCGGTCGGGTAGATGCCGACGGCGAACCCGTAGACGGTGTCCCCCGATCGGGGAAGTTCGTCGAACGCGTGAACCAGCTCCATGGCACGCTTCCAGAACTCGCCTGCGCGCTCCGGCGAGATCCGAGCGTGCCGGATGAAGGCCCACAACTGATGGTCCTCGTACGCCGCGGTGGACTCCCTCGCTGCGACCTCGAAGTCGTTGAAGTCCGGCGGGAGCGGCTCGCCACCTGATGGCTGGCCGACGCCGTGATAGAACATCCGCGCCGTACGGCCATAGAAGCGTTCGTCGATCGCTCGAACCCGCCGAGTACGCACGACACGCAGCAGCCCGGCCTTGACCAACACGTTGACGTGGTGAGCGACCGTGCTCTTAGGACGTTTGACCGCGATCGCCAGCTCCGTCACGGTCGCAGCCCGCTCATGCAGCAGGCCGAGGATCGTCGTTCGCAACGGATCACTGACCGCCCGTACCTGGGCGGGAGTGGTGAGCTCGAGCCTGTCGAGCAGCTCGTAGTCCGGTGGAGAGGGATTGATCGACATGGCTGGATCAGACTAACATGGCGGAACGTTCGATATTCATGGATCGATTCTCCTAGGGAGCTCATCATGGCCGAGATCGTGCTGTACCACCACGTCCAGGGACTCACCAAGGGGGTGGGGGCCTTCGCCGACACCTTGCGCCAGGCCGGCCATACGGTGCATGTCCCCGACCTGTTCGACGGACGCACCTTCGGCACTCTTGAGGAGGGCATCGCCTACGCCAAGCAGGTCGGGTTCGGCGCGCTCCAAGAACGTGGCATCGCCGCGGCTGACGGTCTGGGTCCGGCCCTGGTGTACGCCGGGTTCTCGCTCGGCGGCATGCCTGCCCAGCAGCTCGCCCAGACCCGGCCCGGCGCGCGGGGAGCCCTGTTGTTCCACGCCTGCGCCCCGGTGTCGGAGTTTGGCGAAGCCTGGCCGGCAGGCGTGCCCGTCCAGATCCACGGCATGGACGCCGATCCCCTCTTCGCCGAGGACGACGGCGACCTCGGCGCAGCCCGAGCCCTGGTCGACGCGACCGACCAAGCCGAACTGTTTCTTTACCCCGGCAAGCAGCACCTCTTCGCCGACTCCTCGCTTCTGGCGTACGACGAGCAAGCAGCCACCCTCCTCACCCGACGCGTCCTCGACTTCCTCGCCAACCTGCGATAACCACCAGCCGCCCGACCCGCCACCCGTGCCGCGCTCGGACGTGTCAATGATCGTGGTTCGATGTCACCGATGGAGCGTGCCGACAGCGCATGCTAGGGCCTGGCGACAGGTTGCCAAGGTGACAACAGCGGGAGGATCTCGTGGCAGGCACACCGACGGTAGGACTTCTCGTCACGATCGAGGCCAGGCCCGGCCGCGAAAGAGACGTTGAGCACTTCCTCGACTCGGGCTTGTCGCTGGTCAACGAGGAGCCGGAGACCGCCTTGTGGTTCGCCATTCACCTCGGCGGCCCGAGGTACGGGATCTTCGACGTCTTCCTCGACGACGCCGGCCGAGATGCTCACCTGCACGGCAAGGTCGCCGAGGCCCTGATGGCCCAGTCCGAGGACCTGTTCACCGGCCCGCCCGACATCCAGCGGATCGACATCCGGGCCGCGAAGCTGCCCTGACCGATCACGCGGCCGGAGCGCATGCCGCGCCAGCACCAGCACAGCGGTCGGGCCACGAGGCAGAGGCACTTTAGGCACGAATTGGCAAAAATCCGGAGTGCGACGTTCTGCGTACAGAGTCAAGGTACTCAACACTCATCCGGAGGAGTTATGCCTTCATCCCCTGTACGACCCCCTCGTCAGCGACGGATCGGGATCCTGCTGCCGCTCGCCTTGGCAGCCTCGATGGTCACGGTGGGAGCCGCACAAGCCCAGTCCGCAGTCGAGCCGAGCCCGGCGGCGGTCGACGACGCCCGGCTCGCCCCGGATCAGATCGAGGTGGGTAGCGAGTTGCTGGCCACCACCGGCGCACGGCTCAGCGCGATCGGCACGCCCGACGACGCGAGCGGCCGCATGTTCGTGGTCGACAAGGCCGGCCGGATCCTGGTGTTCCACCCAGACACCCAGACGTTCGACCCGCAACCGCTGCTCGACATCACCGACCGGGTCAGCACGGCGGGTAACGAGCGAGGTCTCCTCGGCGTCGCACCGTCGCCTGACTTCGCCCGCACCCACACCCTGTTCGTCTCGTACACCGCTCTCGGCACCGGGGTCGAGAACGGCGCGCTTACCCTCTCGCGGTTCGTGCTCGACAGCGCCGACCAGGCGACGATCGACCCGAGCACCGAGGAGCGGGTGCTGCGCCAGCAGCACAATCTCAACTCCAACCACAACGGCGGCAACCTGATGTTCGGCCCGGACGGCTTCCTCTACTGGAGTACGGGCGATGGCGGCAGCGCCGACGACCCGCTCTACGGCGCCCAGAACCTCAGCGTGCTCCTGGGCAAGATCATCCGGATCGACGCGATGCGTGAGTGCGACGGGCGCCTCTACTGCATCCCGCCCAACAACCCCTTCGCCCATACCTCGTTCGCCCGGCCGGAGATCTGGGCCTTTGGGCTGCGGAACCCGTGGCGCTTCTCGTTCGACGCCGAGGACAACTCGATGTGGATCGGCGACGTCGGCCAGAACCGTTGGGAGGAGGTCAACAACCTGCCGCTGGAGCCGCGCAAGGACGACCGGAACTTCGGCTGGTCGTGCCGGGAAGGGTTCGACATCCACCGCCAGCCGGAGTCGGCGGGCGACGGTCCCGACCCGTTCCTGGACGTCCGCTGCCTGCCGGGCGCCCGATACATCGACCCGGTGTTCTCGTACTCGATCGGTGCTGACGCCCCGGAGTGCGCCGTGATGGGCGGCTTCGTGTACCGCGGGGAGGAGTTCGCCGACATCGCCGACGGTACGTACGTGGCCACCGACTACTGCAGCGGCGCGGCGTACGCCATCCAGAAGCGGCACAACGAATACCTGATCAACGACGCGGCCGGCGTCCTGCCCGAGGACCTGCCGGGTCGGGTGAACTCGTTCGGTGTGGACTCCAACGGCGAGATCTACTTCGTCACCGACACCGTCTCGCCCGGCCTGGGAGCGATCTACCGACTCACCTTCGCCAAGGCGTCGACCTCCTAGCGCCCGATACCAGTGGGTCCGCCGAAGTCATCGACGGACCCACTGGGAGGCGATCCCGATTGGTGCTTCCGCAGGTCAGGTTCGGGCTATTCACCCGTCGCCGTGCGAGGACCGGTGTACGCCATCGCCGCGGACTCGAGCCAGGCCTCGGCGGATCCGTGATCAGCCTAGAGACCGATCCGGCCGCCTGGCAGACCCACGCCTGCGCCGTCGCCGGCCGCAACCTCACCGGCGACGAATGGACAGCCGCATTCCCCGACCGGGCCTGTCGCGAGACCTGTCCCCGGAACTGACTTGGCGACTCGTCCAAGACGTCGGAAGCGTGAAGCGGCCGAGCGCAAGTCGAAGGTTGTGGGCTCGATGACTGCGGTGTGGGGTCAGGTGACTGCGGCCTTGACGAGTTCGGTCACCTTCTTCTCGACGGTGGGGCTCCACTTTTGGAGTGCGTACGACACCGGCCACAGGTCGCCGTCGTCGAGGTTGGCCGGGTCTTGGAAGCCCAGGGTGGAGTAGCGGTAGTTGAACTTGCCCGAGTCCTGGAAGAAGACGACGATCTTGCCGTCCGCGTTGGCGTAGGAGGGCATCCCGTACCAGGTCTTGGGCGACAGCTGCGGGGCGGCCGCGGTCACCGTCACGTGGACCCGCTCGGCGAGCGCACGATCGTCTGGCGCCATCTCGGCGATCTTGTCGAGGACCGCCTGCAGGCCCTCGGCTTGCTTGGCGCCCTTCTTCCCCTCGGCCCGCAGCTCTGCGGCGCGCTGCTTCATCGCGGCACGCTCCTCAGCGCTGAACCCCTCGGACTCGGTCTTGGAACGCTTGTCGGGCATCTTCCACTCCACTCTTCGACGCTCAAGGCCCGGCGCGACGCCGGCCATCTAGACGAACGCTAAGCCCGACGACACCCGTACGCTTCTCGAATCCTGATCGAATCCGCAGGGAGACGAAGTCCGGTTAGTCCTCACGCTCCGCGACGAGGATCGTCAGGTCGTCGTGCGCGTCGGCCCCGGCCCGGAACTCACCGACGTCCTCGACCACGGCTCGACGGACGTCGTCCGCTGCCGAGCCGGCAAGACCGCCGAGGAGCGCACGCAGTCGGGTGTCGCCGTAGAAGGCGCCTTGGGGGTTCCGCGCCTCGGTGACACCGTCCGTGTACAGGAGCACCGCCTCGCCTGGGCCGATCGAGCCGCTCCCCTCCTCGTAGCCGGCGTCTCCGACCGCGCCCAGGATGAATCCGCTCGCGCTGATGGTCTCGACGCGTCCGTCCGTGCGAACGACCAAGGGCGACTCGTGACCGGCACTCGCGAGCCGTACACCACCCGTCCAGACGTCGACCTCGGCGAGAGCGGCGGTGACGAAGAGCGAGCTCCGGCGTTCCAGCGCGAGGATCCGGTTCACCCGGGCAAGCGCATCGGCCGGCCCGGGGGCATGGTCGGCGGCTGCGCGAAGGAGAGCCTTGGTGTCGGCCATCAGCAGCGCCGCCGGGACACCCTTGCCGGTCACGTCGGCGATCAGAAGGACGACCACGTCGGCGGAGTCGCCGCCGAGCCGGTAGACGTCGTACAGGTCACCACCGACCTCCCGGGCCGGCTCGTACTCGGCCGCGAACCGCCAGCCAGGTACCTCTGGGAAGCTCCGAGGCAGCAGCGACCGCTGGATCTGGCGACCGATGGCGAGCTCCTGTGCGGCACGGGCCTGCGTCACATCGTCGCGGGACCCGGCGATCGCCAGCTCGAGAGCGGCATGGACGAGCCCGGCGACGGCAGGCGGAGTCGACGCGTCGCACACGACATGCCCGATCGCCTTGTCGTCGACGCACACCGGGAGGCTCTGCCCGCCGGCTGCGGGCGACCCGCCGGCGAGCAGCTGCCCGTCGGCGTCGGTGACGGCGATCGCTGCACCACCGGCCGCGGCGGAAGCCAGGTCGAGCAGGCTCCCTAGGGCCGGATCGGCGATCAGGGCGTCGAGCTCCATGGCATCGGTCCGCTGCCGGCCGGGCCCCTGCTGCTAGCCGGCGAGCGCCGAGTCGCGGTCAGCGAAGACCGGCAGGAAGCGATTGATCCCCGTTCGGTCGAGCATCGCGTCGATGTCGTCGTTCGGCGCCGCGATCCGCAGGCTGTCGTGACGGGTTCCGCTGTCGGCGTCGGCTTGGACCGCATGGAAAGCCTGCCAGCCGGCCTCCGGGTCGTGAGGTTCCTCACCGCGGTAGACGAGCGCGAGCGAGTGTACGGCGACGACCCCTGAGCTCGACATGTACCCGAGGTCGGACAGGTCGAGGACGAGAGTGCGTACGCCCTCGCCGTACAAGTTCTGCCCGGTGTCGATCAGCTCTTGGTAGTTGGAGGCATCGAGCTCGCCGGCCAGGGCCAGCACCGCAGCCGAGTCGGAGATCCGTTCGATCGTCGTCTTCACGTTGCTGCTCCCTTGTGTCCAGCCGCCGCTGTGGGGCGGCGGAGCGTCACCTCGTTGCCCCCGTCGGGGAGCGCTCGATGGTCGAAGACCGTGCACAGCTCACGGATCAACGCTATCCCCACATGCCCGAGCGGCCGCTGCTCAAGCGGAAGGTCAGGGTCGATGGCGGGCGCAGTCGCGGGGTCGAACACCGGCGCGCTGTCACGGATCCGGACCACGATGTCCTCCCCCTCACGGTCCACGTGGATGTGAACCTCCCCGGCAGCGCCCCGGTAGCCGTGGACGATCACGTTGGTCACCCACTCGTCGACGACTTGGACCAGCCCGCCGATCGCGGCCGGCTCGACCCCGAGAGTCCCGGCAGCGGAGCGGATCCGGGCTCGGATGCGGGCCAGCTCACTGAGGCTGGCTTCGACGTGGAGATCAGTGGCCGTCATATCAGAGAAATCGCCCCGAAGAACCGCCGTGCGCACGCGAAGAAAAATACCGCATGGGCAGCAGATGGTTACGGCGACAGCCGGCTCAAGTTGACGTCGAGGCATGGAGCCTTGCCGTACTTGTCGAGCGACGTCAGTCCGACATACTCGGTCTCGCCGGGCGCCAACATCACCGAAGCGGACAACACCCCAAGCCTGAGGCCGGGGCAGTCGGTTCTTGGCCCGGCATTCGCCATCACCGTGACGATCCCTCGGATGCGGTCACCGGTCTGGTTGGTCACAAACAGCCCGCCAGAAAACGTGCCATCGCCAGGATCCTTATAGACGGCCACATGGTTGTAGGCCCAGTCGGTGCCCTGGACAAGCCGGGGCGACGATGACTCGGCGCCACCGGAACAGGCAGCAGACCCCATCATCACCGAAGCGACGAGGGCTACCGCCGCGAGAAGCCTCATCGTGCGTCCTTGGCCTTCGCTCGACCGTGGCGACTGGGTCCCCTCGACGGCCTCCTACGACAATGGTGAGGCATCCCGTGGCCGGCCGCCAGGAAGTCGCAGCCCCAGTGATGACTGTTTCAAGTCCGCACACACGGCGACGAATGCGGCCTTAGCGGCTGCGCACCAGACCCTTCGGCCCGTCGGGTCCGGGTCCTTCGGCCCTTGGTGGCTACCAGCCCGAGCCGAGAGCGTTCTGCGATTACTTCATAAGGGAGCTGTTGTGATCAGTGTCCGCACGATTCTCGGTGGCACAACTGCCACGCTCGTCGCCCTCGCCGGGCTCAGCGTTGTCGGAGGGGCCGGCGCCACTCCGAGTCCGCCTGGTGGGCCAAACTTCGTCGAAGGCGCGTCGGGCGCAGGCGACGCCTACTTCCCGTATTCCGGCAACGGCGGCTACGACGTCAAGCATTACGACCTGAAGCTCGACTACACGCCGCCCGATCCAGCTCCAGCGCCGCTCGAGGGCCAGCTCGACGGCACCGCCACCATCGACCTGGTCGCGACGCAGAACCTGAACCGGTTCAACCTCGACCTGCGGGGGCTGGACGTGCATTCGATCACGGTCAACGGCGTGGAGGCGACCAACGTTCCGCTTCCCGCCCTGGGCGCCGTGGTGTCCGGGCCCGCGTACTGGCAGGTGCAGGACGACGACGCGCGGGTCTGGGAGCTCACGATCCAACCCCGTCCCAAGATCAAGCGAGGCGACGAGGCGCAGATCGTGGTGAACTACGGCGGTACGACCGGCGTGCCGGGCGACATCGAGGGCGTTCCCTACGGCTGGGTCACTACGCGCGACGGCGCCATGGTGGTCAACGAGCCCGACGGCGCCATGACCTGGTTCCCGGTGAACGACCATCCGTCCGACAAGGCGACCTACGACTACGCGATCACTGTCCCCGAGGGCAAGACCGCCGTGGCCAACGGCCTGCAGTCCAAGGACGCGGACACCGACCATGGCAAGACGACTTGGTACTGGGATGCGCCCGATCCGATGGCCAGCTACCTGGCGACGGCGTCGATCGGCGATTTCCAGCTGCGCCCGACGTACCACTCGAGCAGCGGAGTGCCGATCGTCGATGCCGTCGACACCAAGCTCAGCCAGAGCCGACTCGAGACCACGAACAAGAGCCTGGACCTGCAAGCCGACATGATCGACTTCTACGAGAGCAAGTTCGGGCCGTACCCGTTCAACTCCTTCGGGGCGATTGTGGACAACGACAGCGTCGGCTACGCGCTTGAGACTCAGACCCGGCCGGTCTACTCCAGGCAGGCCAGCGAGGGCACCGTGGCGCACGAGCTGGCCCACATGTGGTTCGGCGACGCAGTCAGTCCGCAACGGTGGCAGGACATCTGGCTCAACGAGGGCTGGGCGTCCTACGCCACCTGGATGTGGAACGAGAAGCAGGACCGCGGGACCGCGCAGCAGGCGTACGACGATTGGTACGCCGAGGACTGGGGCGACGACTACTGGTCGGTCCAGATCGCTGACCCCGGACCGACAGGGCTGTTCCTCGACCCTGTCTACGACCGCGGGGCAGCGACGCTGCATGCCTTGCGCCTCGAGGTCGGCGACCAGGCGTTCTTCGACGGCGCCCGGCTGTGGCTTAAGCGCTACGAGAACTCGTCCGCGACGTCGGAGGACTTCCAGGCCGTGTTCGAGGAGGTCTCCGGACAGAACCTGGACGACTTCTTCGACACCTGGCTCCAGACCCCCAACGAGCCTCCCGCCACCTGGTCGACATCCTCCTGAGCCACCAGCAGACGGCGACCGGGCTGCCGGTCGCCGTCTGTCGCGGCCCGATGGACCCCTGGAAGGCTTCGCGAGCGGAACCTTGGTCAGCGGTTCTTGCGGTGGGCGGTCTGGTCGTTCTTCGACATGTCGACGTAGGACTTGAACGTGGCGCCGGGCTTGAACGCCGGCACCTTGGCCTTGGCGATCTTGAGGGTCTCGCCGGTCTGGGGATTGCGTCCCTCGCGAGCGGCGCGCTCACGACGCTCGAAGGTCCCGAAGCCTGGAAGAGTGACCTTCTCGCCGCCTGCGACCGC
>DATFRX010000056.1:0-7896 GCA_035262905.1 Nocardioidaceae bacterium | reverse complement strand
AGCGAGTCACGGGCAGCAGCGGTCCCACTCGTGAGTTCGTGCTCCCCTGGCGGCGACGCGTCCACGGCGGAGGTACTCGGCCGCGGCTCGCTCGTCGGGCCATCCCAACCAGGGGAGGAGGCCTCTTGCCGATGTCGGGCTCGCCCCCTAGCTGCCGGGGCGGCGGCGGGCACAGCTCGGGGAGCTTGGACATCATGGCGAGCCCGTTGCCCTCGGGGCATCCGGTGGCGTGCGGCCGGTTGCCGAGAGCGTGGGCGTTGGAAGCTGAGCGCGGCCGGGACCAGCAGGACGGCGGCGAGGATGAGTGTTCGGATGCCGCCGTTCCATGGACTGCCCCGAGGCGTGCTCATCGCGCCGATCCCCCGAAGAGCGCGATCGGCGTCTTGGCCAGGATCCGCAGGTCCAGCCAGAGACTGCGCTGCTCGACGTACTGAACGTCCAGCTCCAGGCCCTGCAGCATGGTGAGCCGGTTGCGGCCGCCCACCTGCCAGAGCCCGGTCACACCGGGGAGCACCTCGAGTCGCCGGTAGGCCCAGGCCGGGAACATCCGCAGCTCCCACGGCAACGACGGCCGCGGGCCGACCAGGGACATCTCGCCACGGAGCACGTTGATCAACTGCGGCAGCTCGTCGAGGCTGAGCTTGCGGAGTGCTCGGCCGACTGCCGTGATCCGCGGATCGTTGTGCAGCTTGAAGAGTCCGTCGGTCTGCGTCGCCGCGCCGTTCATCAGGTCGGTGACGTACTCGCGGTGGAGATCGTCGGAGCACCGGTCCTTCATGGTCCGGAACTTCAGCATCACGAAGGAGCGGCCGCCCGCGCCGACCCGGGTCTGCCGGAACAGGATGGGTCCGGTGCTGGTGACCCGGATCAGTCCCGCGATCAGCAAGAACATCGGCGTCGCGACGAGGAGCGCCAGGAAGGCGACCGACGCGTCGAGGCTTCGCTTGGTCCACGCCGTTCGGACCGGGATCGCGGCAACTTGATGGGTCATGATCGGACAGCGTCCTCCGGCACCGGACTCGTGACAGCGAGCCGGAATCTCGAAGCCGAGTCGGTCTGCTCGACTCGGGCGTTGACGTCGCGGAGATCGGCGACCCGGCCTCGCACGACCGCGGGGTTTCCGTACGCCACGGTCCCCTCGGGCAGGTCGCGGGTGACGACGGATCCGGCTCCGACCAGGCAGCCGGCTCCGATCCGCACGTAAGGCAGCAGCGTGACGTTGACGCCGATCTGGGCACCCGGGCCGATCCAGGGTCCGGACATGGCGTCGGCCGAGTCGGCCTGACCGGGGTACAGATCGTTGGCGACCGTCACGCCAGGGGCGAGGAACGCGTTCTCCCGGATCTCGGTGAACTGCGCGACGTAGCAGTTGCTGTGGATCTTGACGTTGTCGCCGATCCGGCAGCCGTAGTCGACGACGGTGTTGCTCCAGATCGCGACGTCGTCACCGATCACACACTCTTCGCGGACGATGACGTGATGCCCGGTCTGCAGGCGATCGCCGATCGACGTGCCCGCGTAGAGCACGGTTCCGCTGCGGAGCCTGGCGTCAGCGCCGACGCTGATCCACTGCTCCGCCACGCGATCGGCCGGATACCCGATGACGACGTCGTCGTCCTTGTCGAGCCCCGGTCCGACCTGCGTCTGAGTCATGCGGCGGCCCCCTTTTCGGCGACCTGGTTGAGCTCGGTCGCCACGCTTTCGACCTCGGCCATCGTCATGTGGGGGTACACGGGCAGCGAGATGATCCGCTCGGCAGCGGCTTCGCTCACGGCAAGCGCACCGTTGCCGAAGTACCCCGCGTACGGCGGCAGCCGGTGACACGGAGTCGGGTAGTGGATTCCGGTCTGGATGCCACGGGCCAGCAGCGCTTCCCGTACCTGATCGCGGTTGTCGACCTGCGCCACGGCCAGGTGATGCACCGCCTCGGCGGCCGGTGCCACGGTCACCAGCTTCGCCGCCTCGGGGTCGAGGCAACGCCGGTAGTGGTCTACCAACTCGCGACGCTGGGCGTTCCAGCCGTCGAGCCGAGGGATCTTGGCACTGAGGACGACGGCCTGCAGCGCGTCGAGCCGGCTGTTCAGCCCGAACCGGTCGTGCTGGTAGTGGCCGCCGTCGGCCCGGCCGTGATCCCGGATCGACCGCATCCGCTCGGCCACCTGCTCGTCCGACGTGACCACCGCGCCGGCGTCGCCGAACGCACCGAGGTTCTTGCCGGGATAGAAGCTGAAGCAGCCAACCGATCCCCACGCGCCGGCCCGGACGTCCCGCCACCGGGCGCCCTGCGACTGCGCCGCGTCCTCGATCAGCTCGATGTCGAGCTCGGCGGCGGTACGGGCGAGCGCGTCCATATCGGCCATCTGCCCGTACAGGTGGACGACGATGACCGCGCTGGTGGCCGGGGTAACGGCGGCCCGCAACGTCTCCGGCGTCAGCAGCAGGGTGTCGTGGTCGACGTCGGCGAAGCGCGGCATCGCGCCCGCCAGGACGACCGCCTCGGCGGTGGCGACGAAGGTATTCGTCGGCACTACGACCTCGTCGCCGGGCCCGATGCCCAGGGCACGCAGCGCCAGGTGCAGCGCGTCGGTGCCGTTGGCGACCCCGACTGCGTACTCGGTCCCGCAGTACTCCGCCCACGACTGCTCGAAGCCGTCGACGAACGGACCGCCGATGAACCGGCCGGTGCGAAGCACCTCGTCCCAGCCGGCGGCGACCTCAGCCGCGATCTCCTCGGTCGTCGGACCGAGGTCGAGGAATCGGATCATCGCCGAGTGGTCCCGTCCATCACGAGGTCGGACGCGACCGGCATCGGACTCTGCTCCGCCGGTCGGGTCGCACCGAAGGTCTCGTCCAACGTGATCGACCTGCCCTCGCGCAGCGAGCGCTGAGCGCCCTCGAGGACCTCCACGACCGCCAGCCCGTTCTCGCCGTGCGTCTGCGGGCGCTCACCCGAGATCGCGCAGTCGATGAAGTGCTGGTCCTCGACCTTCAGCGGCTCGTTGACCGTGAGGAAGGGCGAGATGACGTCGCCGTAGCGGTACGACATCGGCGGCTGGGTCTCGTCGCCGTGGGCCTCACCGTGGATCACGCCCTTGTCGTGCACCCGGATGCGCTCGTCGGTCGCCAGGTCGTTGTAGACGACCATCTTCTTGCTGCCGACCACGGTCACCCGACGGACCTTGTGCGGGTCGAGCCAGCTGACGTGGATGTTGGCGCAGACGTCGGGGTCCTTGTAGTCCAGCCGAAGGTACGCGACGTCTTCCAGGAACGGGTGCGCATTGCGCGATCCCCAGGCGTGTACCGCCGTGGGCTTCCGTCCCAGGATGTGGTTGAAGATCGAGATGTCGTGCGGCGCGAGATCGTAGATCACGTTGACGTCGCTTTGATACAGGCCCAGGTTGAGTCGGGCGCTGTCGACGTAGTAGAGATCGCCGATGTCGCCGGACTGGACCATGTCGCGCAGCATCCACACCGCCGAGTGGTACTCGAAGGTGTGGCCGACCATGAGCACCACGTCGCGCGCCGCGGCGGCCGCGATCATCTGGCGGGCGTCGGCCGAGTCTGCTGCCATCGGCTTCTCGACGAGTACGTGCTTGTCGGCGTCGATCAACCGCATCGCCATCGGCGCATGCGTCGTGGGTGGCGTCGCCACCACCGCTGCATCGATCACTTCGAGTGCGTCATCGAGGTTCGTGAAGCCGATCGCACCGGGGAGGCTAGCGCAGACGCGCTGTACCCGCTCGGCGTCGGCATCCACGACGACCAGCGACTCCACGGATTCCAAGCCGTGGAGCACGCGCGCATGCTTCGACCCCCAGTAACCGCACCCCAGGACCGCGACCCTGAGAGAACGACCTTCCGTCATTCGGATTCCCTCCCGTGAAAACCCAGCTTCAAGAGGCTCGGCTCGCCGACCGGCGAAACCGAGAGACTGCTCGGGAGGTTGCATCGGTTCTGCGGGTGCCGCGTTACACCCAACCTGACGACGTCAGCCGGATTTCCGGCATGACGGCAGACGAACCTGAATAGCATCGGCGCTCCCGGCGCGGTGCTGGCCCCCGTGCGACCGCAGTGTCATGAGTTCGTGACTGACCTTGCGCGGGAAACGCTAGTCGAGCAGTGAACCGCCTCAAGGGGTCTTTCGGCCTGTTCTACCGGAGGCACTCAGACCATTACTCTCGGTAACCCCCGTTCACAGGTGCCGTCGGATGCCCTCCAGCACGCCGAGAAGGTGTCCGTCATCCGGACCCGGAGAACGCCACATGGCCACGCCGTGAACAACCGCAAGTCGAGCGCCGAACGGTCGGTGCCCCGCACCGAGCCAGGGAACCATCGCGAAGCGCATGGGGCACCGCCGGCTCCGCAGGGACAGCGGCAGGTGTCCTCAGGAGCCGCGAGTAGGTATCCGGCAGGGGCGGTGCCCCATCGGATCCGGGTGAGCGGACTGGCCGCCGTGGGATGACGCCTTCGCCGGCAGGGCTCCCGCCGGGCGGCAGGCGACGGCCGACCGCGCCGTGTCGATCACGCCCTCCATCCGCTCGCCGGCTCCTGCAGTGGTCGCGGCGGTGAGCACCAGCGAGGCGACCAGGGCCCCGACGACCACCCGCGGCACTCGCGGCGGCGGGTCGAGCATGGCCCGCATCCGAAGCGCCAGGTGGCTGGTGACGCCGAACGCCGCCGGCGGTATGGCGGGCTCGGCGTGCAGTCGCAGCAGGGCAACCCGGCCGAGGGCGCTGGCGACCCGGGAGCGGGAGCCGATGTCGGTAGCGGCCGCCTCGTCGGCCCAGCGTTCGAGGGCGAGTTCGACGGCCGGGACCAGTGGCGTCAGCAGCGGATTGAGCGCCGCCGCGATCGCGGCTCCCGCCTGGTACCAGTGGTGGTTGTTGTCGAGGTGGGCTTGTTCGTGGGCGAGGAGTACGCGGCGTTCGTTGCGGTCGAGCCGGCTGAGCAGGTCACGGGACACGACGATCCGACCGGGGCGGCCGGGCACGGCGTACGCCATCAGCCGCTCGTCGTCGAGGACGACCAGACCGGTCGGCGAGGAGCGGGCCATCCGCCGACAGGCGCGATAGGTGCGGTGGACAGCCCACACCCGGCGGGCGATCACCCAGACGGCGGCCAGCGTGACGACGCCGAGCGCAGCCAGCGCGACGAAGGCGACCCCGCGGCTGACCGGCGACGCGGCCCGCAAGGCGGCTGCCGACCAGTGGCCGCGCTGAGCGATGTCGGGGAGCTGGGCGAGAAAGGCGAAGCCCAGCAGGCCGAGCGAGATGAAGCTGCACACGCCGGCGGCCAGACCCCCGAGGGTGAGCAGCCGGGCCGCCAGGGCGGGCGGTCCACGGCGAAGCAGCCGCGGGCCCAGCGCTCCGTACCCGGCGCACAGTCCGAGCGGCAGCAAAAGCGCGAGCAGGGTCACCGGTCGTCCTCGTCGGCTGATTGGGCTTCGTTGACGAGCTCGGCCAGCAGGTGCTCGTCGTCGGTGTCGAGCCGGCCGACGAACTGCGCCAGCACGGCCCGCCGATCGCGTCGCGCCCGCAGCAGCGCATGCATCTGGGTCGCGGCGAGCGTCGCGTCCTCGACGAGCGGACTGAAGGCGTACGAACGCCCGTCCCGCTCACGGGTCACGACGCCCTTGCGGAGCAGCCTGGTGAGGATCGTCATCACCGTCGTGTACGCCAGGCCGGGGTCGAGCTCGGCCTGAACCTCGACGGCGGTCAGCGGCCGGTCAGCGGCCCACAAGACGGCGAGGATCTCGCGCTCCAGGGCTCCTGAGGCTCGACGTGCCATCGACGTGACCTTCTTCTCCTTGAAATCTACAGCTTGTAGAGCCAATGTTATCTACACGCTGTAGAACTTGACCGTACTCCCAGGGTAGTCCGCTCGCCGGATACTCCCCCTTCCTCCGGAGGGCGTCATGAGGATCGTGCACGTCTCCGACTTCTACCTGCCCCAACTGGGTGGGATCGAGACGCACATCGCCGACCTGGTCGCCCGCCAGCGACTGGCCGGCCATCAGGTCGACGTCGTGACCGCGTGCAGTGAGCTCGCCGAGGACTCGCCGTCCGGACGGGTCATCGCATCCACCGACCAGGGCGGGCGACTGACCCACCTGCGACCCAGCATGATCGCGGCGGCCGCGGGCGCGGTGGACTCCGGTCGCTACGAGGTCGTGCACGTCCACGCCGGTCTGGTCACTCCCCTGGCGTTCTCGGTCGCGGCCAGGGCGAGTACGGCCGGGACGCCGACCATCCTGACCGTGCACTCCCTGGTGTCGTACCTGTATCCGGCCTTCCGCCTGGCGAACGTCGTGACCCGATGGACCCGCTGGCCGATCGCGTGGACCGCCGTGAGTGATCTGGCCGCGAGACCACTGGGCCGGCTGCTGGGCGGGGACACGCCGGTGCCGGTCCTCCCCAACGCTGTCGATCGCGACTGGTGGCGGATCGACCCGGTCCGGCGAGACGGCTCCGACGTACTCCTCGTCGCGGTGATGCGCCTGGCGCCGCGCAAGCGTCCACTGCACCTGCTACGCATGCTGCGACAGGTCCGCCGGACGGTGCCGAGCAGCGTACGACTCAACGCGCTCATCATCGGCGAAGGGCCGGAGCGGCACTCGCTCGAGCGCTACCTGGATCGCCACGACATGACCGACTGGGTGAGCCTGCCCGGTCGCTTCAGCCACGAGCAGATCCGAGAGGTGTACCGCCGCGCCGACGTGTTCATGGCACCGGCCAACCTCGAATCGTTCGGCATTGCAGCGATGGAGGCCCGGGTCGCGGGACTGCCGGTCGTCGCGATGGCCCGTGGCGGCATCCGCGAGTTCATCCGGGACGGCCACGAGGGGCTGCTGGTCGACGGCGATCGCGACATGGTGGCGGCGCTGGCCACACTCGCGTCGGACCCGGCGGCCCGCTACCGCATCGCGTCGCACAACCTCGCGATCGCGCCGAACTGGGGCTGGCCCGACGTGCTCGCCCTGACCGACCGTGAATACGAGCGGGCGGCTGCCATCCAACGCCTCGGACTCGCGCCGAAGGCACGGCCGCGGCCGGCGACCAGGATCGCGATCTAGCCCATGGCAGCGGATCGTGCCATCACGGCCGACTCCGACGTCGGCCGGTTCGCCCGACCGGGACGCCGGACGCTGGCCCGGACTCGGCCCAGGCTGCTGGGCGAGGTCGCGGTCGTCATCGGGCTGCTCTTCGTCTACGACCAGGTCCGCTCGAGGGTGTCGGTGCACCCGGCAGTCGCGGTGTCCCACGGATGGGCGATCCTCCATGCGGAGTCGGCGGTCGGCGTCGAGGTCGAGAGCTCGATCAACGCCTGGCTCACCGACCACGCCGCGGTCGCGACGATGGCCGTCGGCTACTACCAGTTCGTCCACCTGACGGCGGCGTTGACGATCCTCGCCGTCTGCTACCGCTGGCGTCCGGCCGTGTACCGACCGGCCCGCAACGCCCTCGTACTCACGAACGTCGTCGCCCTCGTCGTGTTCGCGCTCTACCCCACCGCACCGCCCCGCCTGCTGCCCGGCGCCGGTTTCGTGGACACCGTCGCCGACGCCGGCTTCGGCACCGACCACGGGCCGATCCCCTCCGACCAGTACGGTGCGCTGCCGTCGCTCCACCTGGCCTGGGCCACCTGGGTCGCGATCGCCGGGTTCGCCATGACCCGCCGCCTGCTGCTCCGCGTGGTGCTCGCCGCGCATCCGCTGCTCACCGCCGTCGCGGTCGTGGCCACCGCCAACCACTACCTGTTCGACGTGGTGAGCGGGATGCTGCTCGGTGTGCTCGCCGCCCTGGCGACCGGTCTGCTGGCCCTGGCGGTACGCCGGCCGGACCGGAGGAGCCGGCGACGATCCCGTCGGAGCCGAACCCGAACGGCCGAGCCAGCGCA
>DATFRX010000055.1:0-5776 GCA_035262905.1 Nocardioidaceae bacterium | reverse complement strand
AGGCACCGGTGAGGGCAGCGAAGGCTCCGGGCGACGGGTCTCCTCGTCGGAACTGCAGCCCACTGCCACCCCGATGACCAGCCCCACCGCCGCGATCGACGTCGCGCCGCGCGTGCCCACCCGACAAGGATCCCACGACATGGAGCCGGTGGGGACCGGGATGACAAGCTCGCTTGACATCGGGTACGACGCGACGCACACTCGACCATGTGACAAGCAAACTTGACATCGGTCGGGTGCGGTGATGCGCAATCGGGTTCGTGCGCTGCGTCAGGAGCGTGACCTCTCGCAGGCCACCCTGGCAGCGGCGCTCGGGGTGTCCCGGCAGACGATCAACTCGATCGAGAACGGTCGCTACCTGCCGTCGCTGCCCCTGGCCCTGGCCATCGCCCGCCATTTCGACCTGATCGTGGAGGAGATCTTCGATGCCGACGAATGACACCAAGCAACGATCGGCCCAGCAGTGGGTCGTCCCCGGCGTCGCCATCGCCGGTGGAATCGCGTATCTGATCGCCGGGATCGTCGGCGACGACCTCGGCTTCGGGATCTTCGGCCTCGTCGTCATGGTCACGGTCACCGTCGTCGTGCTGGCGATGCGCGGCCGGAGCGAAACCCTCAAGGGGTTGCTCGACCGGCGCGACGAGCGGATCGTGCAGCTCGACCTCAAGGCCACTGCCTTCGCGGGCAACGTCCTCATCGGGGCCGTTCTGATCGCCTTCGTCGTCGAGATCGCCCGTGGCCAGGACGGCTCGCCTTACGGCATCCTCGGCGCGATCGCCGGTGTGGCCTATCTGGTGAGCCTGATCTGGCTGCGAGTACGGGGATAACCCCTGGGACACGGACGCCGCTGCTCGTACCGTTTCTACGTGACCCATCCCTACTGGCCGCTGTTCGATCTGCGGCTGACGACCCCGGACCTCACACTGGCGGTCGCGACCGAGGCCGACCAGGTGCCGCTGTCCGATCTACTGCCGGACGACGTTGAGCTCGACCCGGCGCTGCCCGAGTACGCGATCGACGACGTCCGGATCCAGCGCGGCATCGCGACGCATCAGGCGTACTGGAAGGTCTTCGGTGACTGGCGTACCGAGTCGTGGATGCTGCCGTTCTCGGTCTTCCGGGGTGACGAGCTGATCGGGCTGCAGCGGATCGAGGGCGAGGACTTCCTCGCCACGCGTACGGTCGACAGCTTCTCCATGCTGAGTCCGGACGTCCGGGGCAAGGGCTACGGCAAGCAGATGCGCGACGCCGTACTCGCGTTGGCCTTCGGCCCACTGGAGGCGGCGCGGGCGATCACGTCGGCCTGGCAGGACAACCACGCCTCGCTCGGCGTCTCGCGAGCCGTCGGCTATGTGGCGAACGGCGAGGCGCTCTGTCGCCGGGGCGACGGCGTCGACGTGATGATTCACCTGCGGCTGACCCGCGAGGACTGGCTGGCCCGGTCGGATCGGCCGGCGGTCGAGATCAGCGGCTTCGAGCCGTGCCGGCCACTGTTCGGCCTCTGACCCAGCTCACGGGATGTGCGGCAGCGGCCAGCTCTCGCCGGTACCGCTGTCGATGAGCGCCGCCCGATCGACCCGGGCCGCGAGCGGGAGGATCTCGTAGACGGCGGCGGCGAGCACCGGAAGCATCGGGAGCGACACCCGAGGGGCGATCGTGCAATGCGGCATCCAGGCGCCCGGCTCGTAGTGCCGATGCAGCTCGGCGCCGGTCGACGTGACCGCAGCGACGACGGTCTCCTGGCGGCTCGCGAGATCGCTGGCGACCGCCGGGACCAGCCAGGATCGACCGCGGCGAAACAGCCCGAGC
The DNA here is from genome assembly GCA_035262905.1 of Nocardioidaceae bacterium. Lineage (GTDB taxonomy): Bacteria > Actinomycetota > Actinomycetes > Propionibacteriales > Nocardioidaceae > DATFRX01. Next base: position 3,967 of record DATFRX010000055.1, on the reverse strand, counting down.
CCGTCGAATCGCAACCCGACCGCGCCGCCGTCCGGCAGAGCAGACACCGCACGGTGGATCGCGTCGACGTCACCTTCGCGGACCACGGCGTACGACACGTGCGGGACATGCCGCCCATGTGTATGCGACCGCAGTGTCGGCACGCCGAGGTCCTCAAGCCGATCCCAGAGGGCCCGCAACGCGCGTTCGGTCTGTCGGTCGAACAGCAAACATGCCGCGAGCGCCACGAGGATCGACTCTCAGTAGTAATACGGGAAACGAGACCAATCGGGATTGCGTCGTTCCAAGAAAGCATCGCGACCCTCGGCCGCTTCGTCGGTCATATAGGCCAATCGGGTCGTTTCACCCGCGAAAAGCTGTTGGCCGACCAGCCCGTCGTCGATCAGGTTGAAGGCGTACTTGAGCATCCGCTGCGCCGTCGGGCTCTTGCCGTTGACCTGACGTGCCCAGTCGAGGGCGACCGACTCGAGCTCGGCATGGGGTACGACGGCGTTGACCATGCCCATGCGATGCGCCTGGTCGGCGGTGTACGTGGCGCCGAGGAAGAAGATCTCGCGGGCGAACTTCTGGCCGACCTGACGGGCGAGGTAGGCCGAGCCGAATCCGCCGTCGAAGCTCGCCACGTCGGCGTCGGTCTGCTTGAACCTGGCGTGCTCGGCCGACGCGATCGTCAGGTCGCACACGACATGCAGGCTGTGGCCGCCGCCGGCCGCCCACCCGGGCACGACGCAGATCACGACCTTCGGCATGAACCGGATCAGCCGCTGGCACTCGAGGATGTGGAGCCGACCCAGTCGGGCGCTGTCGCTGTCGGGGTCCGGGCCGGCGTCGGCGCTGTCGTCGTACTGGTAGCCGGACCGCCCACGGATCCGCTGGTCGCCACCGGAGCAGAACGCCCAGCCGCCATCTTTGGGCGACGGACCGTTGCCGGTGAGGAGGACGCAGCCGACGTCGCTCGACGTTCGCGCGTGATCGAGCACGCGGAGCAACTCGTCGACGGTGTGCGGCCGGAATGCGTTGCGCACCTCCGGACGGTGGAAGGCGATCCGCACGGTCCCGTGCTCGACGGCACGGTGGTAGGTCAGGTCCGTCAGGTCCTCGAAGCCCGGCACCGGGCGCCAGGCGGCCGGGTCGAACAGCTCCGAGACGTCGGGGGCATCGGTCATGCCGACAGGCTTGCACACGCGACGACCGACCGACCGTCACGCAGGCGTACGGTCAGAGCCGGAAGCCGGCCGGGAACGGATCGGTCGGATCGAGCAGGTAATCGCCGATGCCGGTCAGCCAGGCCCGGCCGGTGATGGTCGGCACCACCGCCGGGCGGCCGCCGACCGTGGTCTCGCCGACCAGCCGGCCGGTGAAGCGACTCCCGATGAACGACTCGTTGACGAAGTCGTCGCAGAACCGGAGCTCGCCTCGGGCGTGCAGCTGCGCCATCCGGGCCGCCGTGCCGGTGCCGCACGGCGAGCGGTCGAACCAGCCCGGGTGGATCACCATGGCATGCCGGGAGTGCCGGGCCGTCGAGTCCGGCCCGACCACCTGGACGTGGCGGCAGCCCTGGATCTCGGGACGTTCCGGATGCTGCGGCCGGCACTGCTCGTCGACCGCAGCCATGACGGCGAGCCCGGCGTCCAGCAGCCGGCGCGACTCGGCCTTGTCCAGCCGCAGCCCCAGTTGCTCGGCGTCGACGATGGCGTAGAAGTTGCCGCCGTAGGCAAGGTCGCACCGGACCGAGCCGATGCCCGGCACGTCGACGGTCGCGTCCAGCGCGTGGGAGTACGACGCCACGCCACTGAACGTGACCGACTCGGCGACGCCGTCTCGTACGTCAACCTCGGCGATCACCAGGCCGGCCGGGGTGTCCAGGCGTACCGTCGTCACCGGCTCGACCACGGGCACCAGGCCGGTCTCCACGAGCACCGTGGCGACGCCGATCGTGCCGTGGCCACAGAGCGGCAGGCAGCCGGACACCTCGATGAACAGCACGCCCCAGTCCGCGTCCGGCCGGGTCGGCGGCTGCAGGATCGCGCCACTCATCGCGGCATGCCCTCGCGGTTCGTCCATCAGCAGCCGCCTGAGGTCGTCGGCGTTGTCGATGAACCACTGCCGGCGCTCGGCCATGGTCGAGCCGGGCAGCGTGCCGACGCCGTCGGTCACCACCCGGGTCGGCATGCCCTCGGTGTGCGAGTCGACGGCGTGGAACGACCGGATCGACCGGGTCCGCGTCGTCGTGTCCCCCGCCGACTGGGTCATCCGGCGCGGGACGGCACTTGGTCCCGGCTACAGCCGTGGGCGCTGTCGTACTCACCGGTGAGCCGGGCGACCTTGATGGCCAGGTGCAAGGCCAGGCGCTCGAGGCCGTCCTTCAGGTCGGTGTCGGCGAGTTGCTCGACCCGCTGCAGCCGGTAATAGAGCGACGTCCGGTGCAGGTTGAGCCGCTCCGCGGTGACCTGGGCATTGCCCGCGACATCCAGATAGGTCTCCAGCGTCTCGACCATCGGATGCGCCTCGGGCGAGTCGAGCAGCGCGCGCAGCCCCGCGTGGGGAACGAGCGGCATCTCGCCCATGCTGGCCAGCCGGACGACGATCTGGTTGACGCCGAGCTCGGACCAGTAGACGAGGTCAGCCATGCCGGGGAGCACGATGGCCGCGTCGACCGCCATTCTGGCTTCGCGGTAGGACTCGGCGGCGAGATCGAGCCGGGGGCGGTGGCCTCCGACGCCGATCACGACTGATCCGCCGAGCCGACTGGCACGGAGCTCGGCGCGCACCGAAGCAGCGAGCGCGCTGACCCACCGGTCGAGGCGGCCGGCCCGGTCCGACGGCGACGCGACCAGCACGACGCCGTGGTCCTTGCGCACCACGTGGAGGGCGGACTCCCGGCGCGCGACCCGCAGGTGCTTGACCAGGCCCTCGGACAGCGGCTCCTCGATGTCGACGGTCTCGCCGGGCAGCTCCGGCGTGCCCTGCACGACGATCACGACCACGCCGTCCGGCGCGGTGAAGTCGCCGTCCTCGTCGAGGATCTGGGCGGCCTCGGCCGCGTTCGACGACGACAGCAGGCTCTGCACGGCGTCGGCCAGGCGCGCGGACGACAGCGACTTCACGACGCTCTCGCGGTGCAGCACGACCGACAGCCGCTGGGCGTCCTGGAGACACAGGTCGACCTCGTCCGGGTCGATCGACTCGTCGGGGTCGATGAACCAGAGGTAGCCGAGCGGCCGGTTCTTCCACAGGATCGGGATGCACAGCCGGGACAGCATGCCGAGCTCGGGGTTGGCCGGCACGCGTACGGGCTTGAGGGCCTGACGTACGCCGAGCGCGGTGAGCCAACGGGTGACGTCACGCGATGCTTGGCGGCGCAGGATGGACGACTCCCGGACATCGTCGATCGGTTGATCGTGTGAGCTGTAGGCGATCAGCCGTAGGGAGCGGTCTTCGAGTACGGCGGGACGATTCAGCCGCCCCGCCAGGTCGTCGATGATCTGCTGGGCGGTGGGTTCCACGACACCTCCGGGCGGCTGGAGGAGAGACACGGCGGGCAACCCGAGAGATGTGTAATGTCACATGTCGCGTCCAGAATTTTACGATTAGCGCAGTGCGGGTGCAAGGGGTAAAGCCGTCCGCATATCCGGATCATTCGCCATGGCCGGCCCATTCCCGGCGGACATGGCCGACGTGGGTGCGCAGCAAGGCCTCCAGTGCGGCCCCGTCGCCGGCCGCCAGCAGATCGCACATCTGGACGTGCTCGGCCGCCGACGCCGTCAGCCGCCCCCGGCGGACCAGCTCGGACAGGCCGTAGAGCCGCGACTGCGCCCGAAGGTCACGGACGATCTCCACCAGGCGGAGGTTGCCGCCGAGCGTCAGCAGCTTGCTGTGGAACTCGCGATCGGCGTCGATGTAGCTGATCAGGTCGGCAGTCGCAGCCGCGTCGACGATGGCCTGGGCCAGTGGACGCAGCGCGGCG